>CAKUAM010000005.1 GCA_934636305.1 uncultured Oscillospiraceae bacterium | reverse complement strand
CGCAGGTACGGCGGGCGACGTTCATCTTGGACTGGTCGGTGTTGCCGCACTGCGGGCAGACCCAGATGAGCTTGCCATCCTCGTCCTCCTTGATCTCAATCTCGCCGTCAAAGCCGCAGACCTGGCAGTAATCAGATTTCGTATTGAGCTCGGCATACATGATGTGATCGTAGATAAACTTCATGACCTCCAATACAGCGTCAATGTTGTGCTGCATGTTCGGCACCTCAACATAGCTGATGGCGCCGCCGGGCGAAAGCGCCTGGAACTGCGACTCAAAGGCCAGCTTGTCAAAGGCATTGATCTTCTCGGTCACATGGATGTGATAGGAATTTGTAATGTAGTTCTTGTCCGTGATGCCGGGCACGATGCCGAAGCGCTTCTGCAGGCACTTGGCGAATTTATACGTCGTGGACTCCAGCGGCGTGCCATAGAGGGAAAAATCAATATCCGTCTCTGCCTTCCACTTGGCGCATGCATCGTTCAGATGGTGCATAATATCGAGCGCGAACGGCGTGGCTGCAGGGTCTGTATGGGATTTTCCCGTCATGTACTTGACGCACTCATACAGGCCGGCATAACCGAGCGAAATGGTCGAATAGCCGCCATAGAGCAGCTTGTCAATCGGCTCGCCCTTTTTCAGGCGCGCCAGCGCGCCATACTGCCAGAGAATCGGCGCGGCATCCGAAAGCGTACCCTTGAGCCGGTTGTGGCGGCACATGAGCGCGCGGTAGCACAGCTCCAGACGATCATCAAGGATCTGCCAGAACTTGTCCAGCCCGCCGCCGGACGACAGCGCAGCATCGACCAGATTGATCGTCACAACGCCCTGATTGAACCGGCCGTAATATTTGGGCTTGCCCGGCTCATAATTGCCCGCGTTGGCCGCGTTGTTATAGCCGTTGCCGGAGCGGTCCGGCGTCAGGAAGCTGCGGCAGCCCATGCAGGTATACACGTCGCCGTGGCCCGGCGTCTCACCCTTGGAGAGCTTCAGCTCGCGCATTTTCTTCTCGGAGATATAGTCCGGCACCATGCGCTTGGCCGTACACTGGGCGGCAAGCTTTGTCAGGTACCAGTAGGGGCTGTCCTCCGTGATATTATCCTTCTCAAGCACGTAGATCAGCTTCGGGAAGGCCGGCGTAATCCAGATGCCCTTTTCATTCTTGACGCCCTCGATGCGCTGCCGGAGCGTTTCCTCAATGATAATGGACAGATCCTTGCGCTCCTGCTCGGTCCGGGCCTCACCCAGATACATGAAAACCGTGATGAACGGTGCCTGTCCGTTCGTCGTCATGAGCGTGACAACCTGATACTGAATGGTCTGCACGCCGCGGCGGATTTCATCACGCAGGCGGTCCTCCACGACCTTGGAGATGGCTTCGTCGGTCGGCTGGACGCCGAAGGATTTGATTTCCTCCAGAACAGCCTTGCGGATCTTCTGGCGGGAAACATCCACAAACGGAGCCAGATGCGTCAGCGAGATTGACTGGCCGCCATACTGGTTGGAGGCAATCTGCGCAATGATCTGCGTGGCGATATTGCATGCCGTGGAGAAGCTATGCGGCTTCTCAATAAGCGTACCGGAGATGACCGTGCCGTTCTGCAGCATATCCTCCAGGTTTACAAGGTCGCAGTTATGCATGTGCTGGGCAAAATAATCCGCGTCATGGAAATGGATAATGCCCTCGTTATGTGCGTCAACAATATCCTGCGGCAGAAGTACACGCGCTGTCAGATCCTTGGACACCTCGCCCGCCATATAGTCACGCTGGACAGCGTTGACCGTGGGGTTTTTGTTGGAGTTCTCCTGCTTGACCTCCTCGTTGTTCGATTCGATCAGCGAGAGAATTTTTTCGTCGGTGGTATTGGATTTGCGCACAAGCGTGCGGGTGTAGCGGTAGGTGATATAGTTCTTGGCGACCTCATATGCGCCGTGCGCCATGATCTGGTTCTCCACCAGATCCTGAATCTCCTCCACGGAGAGCGCGCGGTTCATGGACAGACAGCTGTTCTCCACGCTCTCTGCAATGCGTCGGATCTGCATGGGCATCAGCCGCTCATCCTCCGCGACAACGTTATTGGCCTTCGTCACGGCAGCAATGATCTTCACGATATCAAACGTCGCCTCAGAGCCGTTGCGCTTGATGATCTTCATAGTCGGATTCCTCTCTTTCTATCTGGGCGCGCGCAGGCTGCGCGCGGATGGTGGTGGGTCGTGTGCGTTGCACAAGCGCTTGTGCGAAGCGAGTATTACTATACTGGATATTGTAGATCATGTCAAGCAATTCAATCTATATTTTGTGTGTCAATTGTAACAAAAATACCGTGAAACACAATATATTGTGTTTCACGGTATCATGCTATATGAAACCTCAGATAGTTCGCTGCGCTACTGATTTTCCCGGTAACGCGCCAGAAACTGCCGCGTCCGCTCCGCTTTCGGGTTCTCAATGACCTCGTGGGCCGGCCCCTGCTCAACGATAACGCCGCCATCCATAAAGATCACACGATCCGCCACATCACGGGCAAAGGCCATCTCGTGCGTGACGATAATCATCGTCATATGGCGCTCAGCCAGTGAGCGGATCACCTTCAGGACCTCGCCCGTCAGCTCCGGATCAAGCGCAGACGTCGGTTCATCAAAGCACAGAATATCCGGCTCAAGCGCCAGGGCGCGCGCAATGGCCACGCGCTGCTGCTGCCCGCCGGAAAGCTGGTGCGGATAGAGATCCATCTTCTCCCTCAGCCCCACCTGCGACAGAAGCTGCTCCGCCTGCGCGGCAATCTGCTCGTGAATCTGCTTTTTATTGGCCTTATAGTCCGGGCGTTCCTTCGCCAGAAGCTCGCTGGCCAGCATCACATTCTGTCTGGCCGTATACTGCGGGAACAGATTGAAGTTCTGAAATACCAGGCCAAAATGCAGCCGTTTTTTGCGGATCTCGCTCTCTTTCTGGGTGGCAGGATTCTCCGCGTCAAAAAGCGTCTGGCCGCTTACAAGAATCTTCCCCTTGTTCGGCACTGTCAGGAAATTGAGGCAGCGCAGCAGCGTTGTTTTGCCGCTGCCGGACGAGCCAATGATGGCAATCGTCTCCCCCTGCTCCAGCGAAAAATCGACGCCGCGGAGCACCACGGTATTCTTATCAAAGGATTTCTGCAGATTTTTAACTTCCAGAATCGGCATGGTGTCCCCTCCTTACGCCCGGAAAAAGTCCAGCTTCTTTTCCAGCTTGCCAAGCGCAAGCGTCAGAACGCCGCTGAAAAGCAGATAATAAATACCCGTGAAGAACAGCGGCCAGATGGCGCCCGAAATGCCCTGCGAGCCCTTCAGGAACGCCTGACCGGCCCAGATAATCTCCTGCAGGGCGATGATGCGGGAGAGCGAGGTATCCTTGACCAGCGTGATAATCTCATTGGACATGGGCGGCACAATGCGCTTGATCATCTGCAGAAGCGTGACCCGGAAGAAAATCTGCGTGTTCGTCATGCCCAGTACCTGGCCGGCCTCCTGCTGGCCCTTGGGCACGCCCTGAATACCGCCGCGGAAAATTTCCGAGAAATAGCAGGCATAGTTAAAGATAAACGCGATGGACGAGGCCAGAAAGCGCCCCGCTTCGCCGCTGCCCCAGATATTCTTGTGCAGCACAAGGCCCGGGAAGTAATAAAACACCAGCAGCTGCAGCATCAGCGGCGTGCCGCGCACGACCCAGATGATGAACCGCACCAGATACCGCAGAGGCTTGAATCGCGTCATGGAGCCAAACGAAATAATCAGGCCCAGCGGGATCGCACCGATGAGCGTCACAAAAAACAGCTTGAGCGTCTGCAGGAAGCCAATGTTGAGTGCCTGGAATACAATCGGAAACTGCTCGGAAAACGTTGTCATGTCATGCTACCGCCTGTCTTTAGTCTGAGCACGCCAATTTCCCCGGCGGATACGCGCCGGGGAAATCCGTGGATTATCTTATCGGATATCGGATCGTTTGTCAATGCCTGGTGATCCTCGTCAGCTGGTGCTTACTGTGCAATAAGCGCTGCCTGTACGCCGTAGGTCTCGGCGATCTGCAGCATGGAGCCGTCGTCGTAGCTGGTCTTGAAGAAGTCGTTGAGTTTCTGTGCAAGATCAGAGCCCTTGCGGAAGCCAACGCCATATTCCTCGGCGTTGAGGCCGCAGGTGTAGGTCAGGTTTGCATAGCCGGTGCCTTCGCCGACCATGGCGGCCGCCATCAGAGAGTCAATGACAGCAGCATCGGACGTGCCGGCGGCAACCTCCATCAGCGCATCAGACTGTGCCTTGACGGGCGTAACGGTATAGCCGAGTGCGTTGAGCTCCTCCTCACCGGCCGAGCCGGCCTCTGCCGCGAACGTCAGATCCTTGCAGGACTCCACATCCTGATAGTCAGCGGCTTTGTCAGCCGGAACGATGACGACCTGCGCGTTATTGCAGTACGCGTTGGAGCATTCCATGGAGCTAGTGACCTCCGCTGTGAGCGTCATGCCGTTCCAGACGCAGTCGATGGTCTTGCTGCCGAGCTCCAGAATCTTATTGTCCCAGTCGATCTCCACAAATTCTGCAGTCACACCGAGGGATTCTGCAAAGGCCTTTGCCATATCTGCGTCAAAGCCAATCCATTCGCCCGACTCATTCTTGTAGTCCATCGGCTCAAAATCGGTGATGCCAATGACGAGCGTTCCCTTGCTCTGGATGTAGGCCAGATCCGATTCCGCCTCGTCGGCTGCCGGTGTCTGCTCATCTGCGGACGTCTGCTCGTCTGCAGGTGTCTGCGCCGCATCAGAAGCAGTCTCCGTCGTGGTTGTTGGGGTTTTGGACGCGCACGCTGCCATGGACAGAACCATCAGCGCGGCAAGCAGCAAAGCGATCAGTTTTTTCATGTTCTTTTCCTCCAGATTGATACGATGGGTTTGTGTTCATTTATCGTGCTAATAATTTACCATACTGATGCAATACTGTAAAGAAGCAATTTTGTCAGAACTATGCCCGTCCTGCCGCACGGAAATTGTACGTTTTCCACAAGCGGCGGACGGGCACAGCTTAAATATCAAAGAATCCGATAATCACAATGCCGACGACCACAAGCGCAATCATCAGATAATGCTTCCACGAGAGCTTTTCCTTCAGGAAAATCCGGCTCCAGAGCACAGATGCCGCGCAATAGGCGGAGATGATCGGCGCGGAAAGCGCCACATGCGCCTCATCCGCCAGCGCGTAGATATAGGCAAACTGACCAGCCGTCTCAAACAGCGCACCCGCGTACTTCGGAGCCTCCGCCTTGAACACAAGCTTGTCCTTTTTTATGAGCACCACATACACGAAGCACACGGCAGCTGCGACCAAAAATGTCAGCTCATAGGCGCAGTTGGCCGCGTCCTCGTCGAGCGTGCGCAGCACCAGCGAATCCGCAAATGTCCCCGCTGCGTCCAGCAGGCAATAGGCAATCGGCAGGCACAGCGCCAGCCAGGATTTTGTGTAGGTATAGTTGGAGGCCTCCTGCCGCTTTCTGCGCAGCTCGTCATCCTCGCGCGACTCCACAACGCCAAGGCCAATGACGCCTGCGCACACCAGCGCCACCGCGCCGATGACCGCCCAGCGCATGGAGCCCGTGATGGTGTCGTCCAGCGTGCCGGTAATGAGGCACAAAACCGCGACCAGCGCGCCGGAGGAATTGCAGATCGGCGAGGAAATGGACAGCTCAATATACCGAAGCCCCACATAGCCCAGCGTCATGGAGCTGATGTACAGAAGCGAGACCGGCAGATACGTCCAGATGACGCTCCACGTGACGACGGTGCCGCCTACAAAAATCTCATAGGCCGCGTGCAGGCCCATCACAACGCCGACCGCGATCACCATCTTGAGAGGATTATACTTATCATGGCCGTCCCGGCAGCCAATTTTGGAGAAAAGATCCGAACCGGACCAGCACAAAAGTGCAATAATCGAAAGCCAAAACCACATTGTTCTCTTTTTCCGGCATCTGCATGCCGGTTTCCTTTCTGTAATCTCTGATTTCTGCGGCCGTGTTTACTCCGGCAGCCTGGCAAGGCCGGCATCCACAAGCTTCTGCAGGCTCATGAGAATGCCGAGCTTGGCATGGTACCATGTCAGGCCGCCCTGGAAATACACCGCATACGGCGGGCGGATCGGGCCGTCTGCCGAGAGCTCAATCGACGAGCCCTGAATGAAGGCGCCGGCAGCCATCACGACCTCCGCGTCATAGCCCGGCATGGCCCACGGCACGGGGGTCACATAGCTGTCGACCGGGGCTGCCGCCTGAATGCCGCGGCAGAACGCCAGCATGGCCTCTGCCGAGCCTAGCTCTACCGCCTGAATGATGTCATGGCGTGATTCCGTGCTGTTCGGCACCACGCGGAAGCCCAGCCGCTCATAGACGTTTGCAGCGAAAATCGCGCCCTTGAGCGCGCCGGAAACCACGTTCGGCGCCAGGAAGAAGCCCTCGTACAGACTTGGCAGCAGCCCCAGGTTAGCGCCGACCTCCTGCCCCAGGCCCGGTGCAGAAAGCCGGTAGGCGCAGCGCTCGACGCAGTCTGCCGTGCCGCAGATATAGCCGCCGATGGGGGCCAGGCCGCCGCCCGGATTTTTGATGAGGCTGCCGACAATCATATCCGCGCCAAAATTGGACGGCTCCACCGTCTCCACAAACTCACCGTAGCAGTTATCCACCATGCAGAGGATATCCGGCTTGCAGGACTTGCAGAACGCAATCAGCTCTCCGATCTTCTGCACGGAAAACGACGGGCGCGTCGCATAGCCCTTGGAGCGCTGGATGGTAACAAGCTTCGTCTTTTCCCCGATCGCCGCGCGGATGGCCTCATAGTCAAAGGTGCCGTCCGGCCGCAGGTCAACCTGCTTGTACCTGACGCCGTACTCCATCAGTGAGCACTTGGAGGGCCGGATCCCGATGACCTCCTCCAGCGTGTCATACGGCGCGCCGTTCGGGCTCAGCAGCTCATCGCCCGGCAGCAGATTGGCCGACAGCGCACAGGCCAGCGCATGCGTACCGCAGGTGATCTGCGGCCGGACCAGTGCCGCCTCGGTGCCGAAACAATCGGCATAGACCTTTTCCAGCACCTCTCTGCCCATGTCGTCATAGCCATAGCCCGTCGTTGCGGCGAAGCAGCCCGCAGACAGCTTGTTTTTCTGCATCGCCGCAAGGACCTTTGCCTGGTTATATTCTGCGGTCTGGTCGATCTCGTCAAAGCGGGGCCGCAGCTCTCTCAGAATCCGCTCGCCATATGCGTATACCGCGCGGCTGACGCCGAGCGTCTCATACAAGTTCATCAGTTCCATTGCCATTCTCCATTTTCCCAAAGATTTCGATCGCCGCATCGCGCAGCACATCCGGCTTTGTCACAATGATGCCGGTTTCCTCGTCCCCGAGGATCAGAAGTGTATCGCCGGGCTTGACCTGAAAGATCGTCCGCGCCTCCTTTGGAATCACAATCTGCCCCTTCTCGCCGACCTTGGCCGTGCCGAAAATATGCCGCTTCGCCTTGCCGAGAATATGCTTGCCGCCTGCCATACGGTGGCCTCCTTTTCGGGATAAAAATCATACTTGTATAACTTACAGACTGCGTGCGCATTTGTCAAGAAAAACCTTGGCCCTGCTGCTTTTTTATGCAAAAACTCCGTACAGCACAGGGCTGTACGGAGTTTTTCTGTCAGTATTTCAGGCTCTTTCCGGCTCCATGGCGTCACTGAGCGTCTGCGTGATTGCCGCACGGAACAGGCTGCCTGCATTTTCATGCACGATATTGAGGGCCGGCACCGCCTGGCCAAGCTCAATCCTGCTGTCCATATACAGATCCAGATCCAGCATGAACACCCGCTCCTCGCTTGTTTCGCGCGTACGGTTGTTTACCTTGCGCAGAAGCCCCGGCCCGGACTTCACATTGGCCTTGGCCCCGCCCGGCATCTGCAGCGTCGCGGTCTGCTCATCCTTTAAGAACGCACTCTCCTGCGCATCCTCATCGGCCATCAGCCCCAGAAAGCCCGGCGTAATCAGTTCCTTCCAGAGGCAGCCCTCCAGCCCCAGCGCCTCGCGCCGGAACGCGTTGACGTAGCGCAGACCGACGCGGGTAAACCACGACGGCTGATAGAGCTCAATAAACGACGCCAGAATTTTGTCCAGCCGCTGGGCAAATTCCTCCCAGCGCACATAGCCGTGCGTGGAAAGGGCAACGAAGCTCTTGGTCAGGCTCACCTTCCACTGTCCGTCGGCGGATATGAACTGATAGTTATTGACTGTCCCCTGCGGTACAGGCTTTCCGTTTACCACCTGCGGCGGCAGCTGCTCAATTTTCTTTTCGTACTGCGGGTAGCTCTGCCGGATCAGATCCTGAAAGCCGGCCGGCTCCGCTGATTCGATTTTCAAAATATCCGGGAACCGCAGCTGGCAGATCACCTCCAGCAGCTGCCGTTTGGCATAGATCACACGCTCTGCATCTGAAAACATATCTTCGCACACCTTTCCTGTCCGATTAAAAAACGCGCTGTTTTTTATACTATATATAGATTTCACATAAAATGCAAGCACTGTGTCCCTCTTGGCAAGCGGCGCAATTGATGATATACTGCTCCTAGAGTATTCGCGTCGCCTGACGCTGTCCGGGAGGCATTTATGGAGATTCTTCGTTCGCTTGCATCCATCCGATGCGGTTTTCTTGATGCGCTGATGTCCGGCATCACGTATCTCGGCTCTGAGGTTGCATTCATGGCCGCGGCGCTGCTGATCTTCTGGTGTGTAAACAAGCGGCAGGGCTATTATGTCTTTCTCGTCGGGGCCTTCGGCACCATCTGTAATCAGTTTCTGAAGCTTGCGTTCCGCATCCCCCGCCCGTGGGTGCTTGACCCGCAGTTCCAGATTGTCGAATCCGCGCGCGCCGGCGCCACCGGCTATTCCTTCCCCTCGGGCCACACGCAGAATATTGTCGGCACGACAGCCGCCATCTTTGCCTGCCGCAAGGAGCGCACCGTGCGTATCGTCTGCGTCGTGCTGATGCTGCTGGTGCCGTTTTCCCGCATGTATCTGGGCGTACATACGCCGCTGGATGTCGGCACTGCATTCCTGCTGGCGTTGGTGCTGGCCGCAGCGCTTTATCCCGCGTTCCGGACAGAGCAGACCACACGCAAGGCGGCGCCCTGGCTGCTGCTTGGGGCAGCCGCGCTCGGTCTTGCCTTTACGCTTTACGCCGGCAGCCTCGCACGCTGCGACTGGCCTGCCGGCAGTGAGGATCTTGCAAACCTCACAAATGGTCTGAAAAACGCCTATACCATGCTCGGTGCGCTGCTGGGCTTTCTGGTGGCTTACTTTGTGGATGAAAAGAAACTGCATTTTGATGTGTCCGCGCCCTTCTGGGGACAGGTTCTGAAGCTTGTTCTGGGGCTGGCTCTGATCCTCGCACTCCGCGCCGGGCTCAAGCCCGTGCTGCGTGCGGTTTTTGCCGGCTCCCAGATTGAAAGCGCCGTGCGCTATTTCCTCATCGTTCTGTTCGCGGGCATTGTATGGCCGCTGAGCTTCCCATGGTTTCAGAAAATCGGAAAGAAAGGGCAAAAAGCATGATCGTACTCTGGATTGTTCTCGCCGTGCTGCTGGTGCTGATTCTCGCGGGCCTTGGCCTGCTGTATTATATCTGCGTGCGTCACCGGCAGCCGGATATGACAGATCCTGACTGGATTGCGCATTCGCGCCTTGCTGCCTATCAGGACGAGGTGCTTGCAGGAATCAGCCTGATCCGACAGGGCGGCGCGGAGGATATCTACCTGCGCAGCTATGATGATCTGCGCCTGCACGGGCAGCTGCTGCAGCAGCCGAACGCCAAAGGTACGCTCCTGCTGTTCCACGGCTATCGCTCCGGCTGGCCCGTCGACTTTTCCATTTCCCTGCCGTACTACTATAGCCTCGGCTATAATCTGCTCGTCGTCGATCAGCGCGCGCACGGCCAGTCCGAGGGCACCTATATCGCCTTCGGCGTGCGGGAACGGCACGACGCAGTCACATGGGCGGAGTATGCCGCCATGCACTTTGGCCCGGAGCACCCGCTGTTTCTCGGCGGACTGTCCATGGGCGCAACGTCTGTCCTGATGGCCGCCGGACTGAAGCTGCCCGCGTCCGTGCGGGGAATCATCGCCGACTGCGGCTTCACCTCCCCGGCCGAGATCATGAAAAGTGTCCTGCATGCGCACTGCAAATGGCTGCCCGCCGCGCCGCTTCTGGCATTTGTAAACATCTTCACCACACTGTTTGCCGGTTTTTCGCTGAAGGAGGCCTCCACCACACAGGCGCTCGCCGCAGCGACGCTCCCGGTTCTGTTGATCCACGGCACATCTGACAGCTTTGTCCCCGCCTGCATGTCCCAACAGGCCTATGACGCCTGCGCATCCCAAAAGGAGCTTGTGCTGGTGGACGGTGCCGATCACGGCTGCAGCTATCTGGTTGACCGCACACGTGTACAGGCAGCTCTGGCTGCCTTTCTGCAGCAGCATACAACAAAGGAGGAACACACATGAGACAGCAGCATGAGATCACAACCCCCGGCCCCCTTCTTGGCTCCGACGGCAATCTGCTTGAGCCCGGCTGGGCACGCTCGCTTCTGCCGGTCTACCACCGCGCAGATATCCGGGCCAGTGCCATGCGGATCAAGGAATGGGACTATTATCTCATCACCGACGGGCACATCGGTCTGGCCCTCACCATCGCCGACAACGGGTATATGGGCCTCGACTCTATCTCCTTTCTGAATTTCGATGAGAAGTGGGAAAAAACCACCAGCCGCATGCGCGCGCTGCCGCTCGGCAGGACGCATCTGCCGGAATCCTCAGCAGACGGCGCATCGGAAATTGCAAAGGGCGGCTACGCCATGGCGTTTTACCACGAGGACGGCGCGCGCAAGCTCTCGTTCCACATGGATAAATTTCTGGGCAAGGATGCCATTGAGGGCATTGTCTCATTGACAGACGCGCCGGAGGAAAGCATGGTCATTGCCACGCCGTTTGACAAGCCGGGCCATTTTTATTACAACCAGAAGATCAACTGCATGCGCGCCGAAGGCTGGATTGAGCTTGGCGGCAAGCATTATGATCTTACGAGGGACAAATTCTTCGCTGTGCTCGACTGGGGGCGCGGCGTGTGGACGTATCACAACACCTGGTACTGGGGCAGCGCCTCCGGCGAGCTTGATGGCGTGCCGTTCGGCTGGAACATTGGCTATGGATTCGGCAATACCGGCGCAGCGACAGAAAATGTGCTGTTTTATGACGGACGGATTCACAAGCTCGGCGAAGTAACCTTCGAAATCCCGCTCGACGCCGACGGCTTTGAGGACTATATGAAGCCCTGGGTGTTCACGAGTGACGATAACCGATTCTATATGAACTTCACGCCTGTTCTTGACCGCAGCGCATTATTAAGCGCGGGCGTGATTTTATCCGACCAGCATCAGGTTTTCGGTCATTTCACGGGGCGCATTACGCTCGATGACGGCACAGTGCTGCCCGTACGGGACTTTTTCGGCTTTGCGGAAAAAGTTGAAAACAAGTGGTAAGCGCAGATGCTGACATACGATCTGCAGGCTGCCGGGCAGCCAAAATATTATCAGCTGTACACCTGCATCCGGGAGGATATTCTGCACGCAGAGCTCCTGCCCGGCCAGAAGCTGCCATCCAAGCGCGCCCTGGCGGAGCACCTGCATGTCAGCGTCGTGACCGTCTCCGGCGCGTATGAGCAGCTTGTGGAGGAAGGGTATCTGGCGGCAAAGCCGCGCAGCGGCTATTACGTCTGCCGGCTCTCACAGCTGCCGTCTGCCGGCGCAGCCGCGCCGCGGCTTTGCCTGCTCTCCGATGCGCCGCAGCCCGCTGCCGCACAGGAGGGCTATGGGTTCCGGTATTCTGCGCTCACAAAGCTCATGCGGGAGGTTATTGCGGACTGCGGCACAAGGCTTCTGGAAAAGCCGCCGCATTACGGCTGCGCGGAGCTGCGCAATGCAATTGCCGGCTATCTGCTGCGCTACCGCGGGATGCTGGCGCAGCCGGAGCAGATCATCATCGGCTCCGGCGCAGAATATCTGTATGGACTGATCGTGCAGCTGCTCGGCCGCGACCGCCTGTATGGGCTGGAGGATCCCGGCTATGAAAAAATCCGTCAGGTTTACCGCGCCAACGGCGCGCAGTGCGACCTGCTGCCACTGGGCAACGACGGCATTCGGGCAGATGCACTGGCCGCGACACAGGCCTCTGTGCTGCATATCACGCCGTTTCACAGCTTCCCCTCCGGCGTAACGACCTCCGCCGCCAAGCGCAGCGAATATCTCGCCTGGGCCGCGTCACGCAAGGCCATTCTGGTGGAGGATGACTTTGACTCGGAGTTTTCGGAAAACAAAAAGCCGCTGCAGACGCTCTACTCCATGGACCGCAGCGGCTGCGTCATCTATGTCAATACATTTTCGCACTCTCTTGCGCCGTCCATGCGTATGGGCTACATGGTGCTGCCAGAGGCGCTGGCCGCATACTATCGGGAAAAGCTCGGGTTTTATTCGTGCTCGGTCCCGCTGTTCGATCAGTATGTGCTGGCACGTTTCATCGATCGGGGATATTTCGAGCGGCACCTCAATCGCCTGCGAAGGCAAAACAGAAACAAATAAAATTCCTTCATCAAGAATGTAAAAAGCAGTCACAAAAGCGTAAAATACTGTGACTGCACTTTTCACTTTCCTTACTGTATTTGCTGTGTCGACAGATGGGAGGCCTCCGGCGGCCCCATCTTTTCCGCCTTGCCGGAAAAGATGGGGAAGAAAAGGGGCGCTTGGGAAACGTTTGGTGCCTCTCGCCACTGAATTTAGGTGAAAAACAACTTTGTCAGCACTCATATCGCACCAACACACCTCACCGGAGTCTTACTACGCGCCGCCCGTCATTTCGGAATCAGATCTGATAGCCGTTGCAGTTTAATCACTGCAATAAATCCATACTGCGGATAAGATCTGTTACGCAGTACGGATTCGCATTGGACTTCCAGGCAACGCGGGAAAGATCCAAGAAAACCAAAGCGGTTTTCTTGGCCGCTTTAAGGGGTCCGGGGGAAATCGGAATCCCCCGGGCTCCTCTTTCTTTGCCATACTTTCTTTCTCGGAGTGGCGAGAAAGAAAGTATGAGCCGTTCTCCTTTTGAAAGATGTAAAAAGAAAATGTTGAAAATTCTTCAAGGTTTCTTTTTTGTATTACGAATCTAAGGCCAACGCCTATCTCAAAGCAAAGCTAAAATAACCGGGTGCAGTCCATGACCGCACCCGGTTTGTTTGTTATACCATTCGGCAGCAGGACTCGCAGTCCTCTTTCTTGGGGAACTTGCTGTGGTCGTAGTCGATATGGTTCTTTTCATAATAATCCTGGATGGCCGATTTGACGGCCTCCTCTGCCAGCACAGAGCAGTGCAGCTTGTGCGCGGGCAGGCCGCCCAGCGCTTCCACAACCTCCTGGT
The DNA here is from genome assembly GCA_934636305.1 of uncultured Oscillospiraceae bacterium. Classification (GTDB taxonomy): domain Bacteria; phylum Bacillota; class Clostridia; order Oscillospirales; family Oscillospiraceae; genus CAG-170. Next base: position 34,457 of record CAKUAM010000005.1, on the reverse strand, counting down.
TGGTCAGTGCCAGCGCCTGTTCAAGCGTCCGCCCCTTGATCATCTCCGTTGCAATGGAGCTCGACGCAATTGCGCTGCCGCAGCCAAACGTTTCAAACTTGACATCCTCGATCTTGTCGTCCTTGATCTTCAGATACATCTTCATGATATCGCCGCACTTGGCATTGCCGACCTCCCCGATGCCATCGGCGTCTGCAATTTCCCCAACATTGCGCGGATGCATAAAATGATCCATTACAGTTTCTGTATAGAGTGCCATGGTTGCTTTCCTCCTATTCTTACAGAACGAACTGCCGTTTGCCGCTCTCAAGATCCTTCCATACCGGGCTCATATCGCGCAGGTAGGAGACAATGGGCGGAATCTGGGCAAGCATGTAATCAATTTCTTCCTCTGTGTTATCCTCACAGATTGTCAGCCGCAGCGAGCCGTGCGCAACCTCATGCGGCCGGCCGATAGCCAGCAGCACATGGCTGGGATCGAGCGAGCCGGACGTGCAGGCAGAGCCGGACGAAGCGCTGATGCCCTTTGCATCGAGCAGCAGCAGAAGGCTCTCGCCCTCGATGCCCTCAAAGCAGAAGTTTACATTGCCGGGCAGGCGCGGGCTGCGTGCGCCGTTGAGCGCGCAGTGCGGAATCTTGGAAATGCCGTCAATGAGCTTGTTCCGCAGCGCTGTAACCTTCTTCGTATTTTCGTCCATGTTGGCACAGGCCTCCTTGAGCGCTGCCGCCATGGCCGCAATACCAGGGACATTCTCCGTGCCGCCGCGCTTGCCGCGCTCCTGCGCGCCGCCCTCAATCAGGTTTGTAAGAATGATCCCGCGGCGGGCATAGAGCATGCCGACGCCCTTGGGGCCATGGAACTTGTGCGCGGAAAGGCTCAGCATGTCGATGTTCATTTCGTTCACGTCGATCGCCACATGGCCGGCAGCCTGTACCGCGTCCGTGTGGAACAAAACGCCCTTTTCCTTGCAGACGGCGCCAATTTCGCGAATGGGCTGGATGGTGCCGATTTCATTATTGGCAAACATGATGGTCACAAGGCACGTGTCGTCGCGGATCGCATCTCTGACCTGCTGCGCCGTGACAAGGCCATCCGCGTGCACATCAAGAAGCGTCACCTCGAAGCCCTGCTTTTCCAGCCGTTTGAGCGTGTGCAGAACCGCATGATGCTCAAACGCGGTGGAGATGATATGCTTCTTTCCTTTCCGTGCGCCGATGTAGGCTGCGGAGGTGATGGCCTGATTGTCCGCCTCGCTGCCGCCGGAGGTAAAATAGATCTCCCGCGGCTGCGCGCCGAAGCATGCCGCCATATCGCTTCTCGCCTGCTCCAGCACCTCCTTGGCCTTCTGGCCAATCTCATAGAGGCTGGAGGGGTTGCCATAGGTATTATTTAAATGATAGACCATCGTATCGATCGCCGACGGATGCATTTTCGTGGTTGCAGCATTGTCTGCATAAACGTTCATATGGTATCAACTCCTTTATTTCTGTCATGAGAATAGCATACATTCCCCACAAAGTCAATAGGTTTATAGGTTGGTCGTTTTCATGAAAATTTAAGATCTTCTGCGCTTGATTTTGTTGTATTTCCGGCATATTCTGTATATGATACTACAAAACACCGCTGGAGGAACGGCAATGGCAAATATTCTGGATTATCTTGACTGGCGCGGCGATCTGACACTTTCTGAGCGGGACTTCAATGAGGTGGACAATCTGCTGCTGGCGGAGCTGTGCTATCTGGATTTTGACGGATTGCTGCCCACCCGCTTTGACTGTCCGGTGCCCCTGCCGGAGGCAATGGCGCGCTATGACGCGGTGCGCCACGATGAATCCATGGGCGTGCTGGTTCCGGATGAGATTCCGGCGCTTGGCCGCAAAATGGCGGCCAGCGCCCGTTTCCGCGGCATCACGCTCTGCGGCTACTGCTCCCACACGGATGACGCGTCACAGACACAGTTTTCTGCGCTGACCGCGCTCTTACCGGATGGGACCGCCTATGTTGCCTACCGCGGCACCGACGATACCATCGTCGGCTGGAAGGAAGATTTCAACATGGCGTTTCTCACCATCATTCCTGCCCAGCGCATGGCCGTGGAGTATCTGCAGGCCGCTGCAAAGGCGCTGGCCGCGCTGCCGCTGCGCGTAGGCGGCCACTCCAAGGGCGGCAATCTTGCCGTGTTCGCCGCTGTTTTCTGCGGGGAAGCCGTGCAGAACCAGCTGCTTGCCATCTATAACAACGACGGCCCCGGGTTCCGCACGTCCCTGCTGCCGCTTGCGCAGCATAAGCGGATTGCCAGCCGCATTTTTACCATCCTGCCGGAGTCGTCCGTTGTCGGCATGCTTCTGGAGCATGAGGAGAGCTATCAGGTTGTACGCAGCACACAGGTTGGCCTCATGCAGCACGACGGCTTTTCCTGGCAGGTGCGCGGCGAACAATTTGAGCATCTGCCGGATCTCACCGAGGGCGGCAAGCTTGTCGATGAGGCGCTGCGTACCTTTATCCTCTCTCTTGATGATGGGCAGCGACTGGCATTTACCGACGCACTTTTTGATATTCTCACCTGTACGAGCGCCGGCACACTGACCGATCTCAAGGAAGGCGGGCTCAAAACAGCTGCTGCCATGCTTAAAAAATACCGCACGCTTGACAAGCCCACGCGCCACGCGCTTGGCAGCGCCCTGCGTCTGCTCGTCGTGTCCGGGGCAAAAACGGCAGCGGCCGAGCTTCTGCCGCTGCAGAAGCTGCTTAGGCTGCTGCCCATGCAGAAGATGGCGGACGATCTGGATCCAAAATAGGCTTTTTCCCTCCAGTTTCGTTCTTTTTCCGACAGTCAGGGTTGCTTTTTGTCCCCCCTTTTGTTATGCTAAGAGTTACGCGCGCAGCGCAGATCCAGCATGGAAAGGATGGATGCAGCATGAACGGATCAACCCGGGATATGACGCACGGCAGCCCCTGGCGGCTCATCATTGGCTTTGCCATTCCGGTTTTTCTCAGTCAGGTTTTTCAGCAGCTTTATAACACGGCAGACGCGCTGATCGTCGGCCGCTTTCTTGGGGATGAGGCGCTGGCCGCCGTCAGCTCCTCCGGGCCGCTGATTTTCTTGCTGATCAGCTTTTTTGAGGGCATGACCATGGGTGCGGGCGTCACAATCTCCCGCTATTTTGGCGCCGGTGACCACGACAAGGTTTCCCGCGCCATTCATACAAACGTTCTGTTCAGTCTGCTGGCCGGGCTGTTTTTGACCGTGGTCGGCGTTCTGCTCACGCCGACGCTGCTGCGCTGGATGGGCACGGATCCGGAGGTTCTGCCGGACGCCATTGCCTATTTCCGGTATTACTTCATGGGTGTGCTGGCTGTCACCATGTACAACACCTGCAAGAGCATCATGAATGCGCTCGGCGACAGCCGCCGGCCGCTGTATTATCTGATTTTGTCATCGATCACGAACATCGTCCTGGACCTTTTGTTCATCGGCGTATTCCATTGGGGCGTCTGGTCTGCCGCCGTTGCCACAACAATCTCTCAGGCTGTCAGCATGGTGCTTTGCCTCATTCATCTGATGAAAAGGGGCACCATTTATCAGCTGCAGCCCAAAAAGCTGCGTCTTGACCCTGAAATGCTGCAGCAGATTGTGCGCTACGGCCTGCCCGCCGGCGTCCAGAACTCCGTCATCGGCTTTGCAAACGTTATTGTACAGTCCAATATCAACTCCTTCGGCAAAATCGCCATGGCGGCCTACGGCGCGTATGCCAAGCTGGAGGGCTTTGCGTTCCTGCCGGTCACAAGCTTTACGATGGCCCTTACCACCTTCGTCAGCCAGAATCTCGGCGCGGCACAGTATGACCGGGCCAAAAAGGGCTCCCGCTTCGGCATTATTTCCTCTGTCGTCATTGCTGAGATCATCGGCGTACTCATGTATCTGTTTGCGCCGGCGCTCATCTCCCTCTTTACCGAGACGCCGGAGGTGATTGCGCTTGGCGCGCGGGAAATGCGGACCATTTCCCTGTTCTTCTGTCTGCTCGCCTTTTCCCACGCAGTTGCGGCAGTCTGCCGCGGCGCCGGCAAGGCATTTGTCCCGATGATTATTATGCTCCTGTTCTGGTGTGTCATCCGTATTTTGTACATCACCATCGTCATGCATATCGTCCATGAGATTCAGTATATCTACTGGGCATACCCGCTGACGTGGTCGCTCAGCTCGATTGTATACCTCATCTATTATCACTTCTCCGATTGGGTACATGGCTTCGAGAAAAAGCCTGTCAAAACCTGAATATACAAAAAACGCGGAGGGAGCGCTGCTCCATCCGCGTTTTTTGTATGCCTCTAGCGTGTCAGAAGCATGCTGATGCAAACAGTTCATTTCGGAATCAAATCTGATAGCCGTTGCAGTTGAACCACTGCAATAAATCTGCACTGCGGATAAAATTTGGTACGCAGTATGGGTTTGCATGGGTCTTGTGGCGTATGATCTGCGCTTCCCCTTTGGAAAAGAAAAAATCCGTCCTGCCGGCATGGGAGCAGAACGGATTTCCCGAATTGGAGGAAACTTGCTTATTTCTTGAACAGGGAGAAGTGCTTCTTCTCGCAGGGTGCCTCAGTCACATCCGTGACCTCATAGCCCGTATCATGGATGGCATTTTTCAGTGCCTGCACATCGAGCGTCTGCTCACTGATGATGACGGTTTCGCCCTTTGCGTGCGAGGAGGAGACTTTCTTGACTGCCGCGGTCTTACGGACCACATCATTGATATGCGATTCGCACATGCCGCACATCATGCCGTCAATTTTCAGCGTATACTGATACATGTTTCATAGCCCCCTTATCCATGATGGCAATGGCCTGCATTGGCGCAGTGCGCGCAATTGGCACCGCAGGAAGATTTGCCCTGTTTTTTCTGGCGGACCAGATATACACAAATGGCAACTACAATTGCGGCCAGACCGGCTGAAATCAAAATCGTACCTAGCATGGATATCACACTCCTTTGAGAAACGCAGGAACTTACTTGACCTTCGTGGTGAGCTTGGTAGCTTCCTTATACGGCTTGACAAGCATCCAGACGATCAGGGCCAGCAGTGCAACACCGACGATCACGCCGAGGACATTGCCGTTGCCGGTGAACAGAGCGCCGAACTGGTTGACCATGAGTGCAATCACATAGGCGAAGCCGCACTGATAGCCAATTGCGAACCATGTCCACTTTGCGCTGTTCATCTCACGCTTGATTGCACCGATTGCAGCGAAGCAGGGTGCGCACAGCAGGTTGAACACGAGGAAGGAATAGCCAGTGATGCCGGTGAAGGCGCTCGCAATGTTCTGATACACAGTGCCGTCGCCGCCGCCATAGAGAATGCCGAGCGTGCCGACAATGTTCTCCTTTGCAACAAGGCCCGTGATGGATGCAACAGCTGCCTGCCAGTTGCCCCAGCCGAGCGGCGCAAAGATCCAGGCGATGGCGTTGCCGATGTGAGCGAGGATCGAGCTGTCGATCTGCTCGTCAGAGAGCATCTGGAACGTGCCCTCAACCCAGCCGAAGTAGGTGGTGAACCAGACAACGATGGTGGACAGCAGGATGATGGTGCCAGCCTTCTTGATGAAGGACCAGCCGCGCTCCCACATGCTGCGCAGGACGTTGCCGAGTGTCGGCCAGTGGTAAGCCGGCAGCTCCATGACGAACGGAGCCGGCTCGCCGGAGAACATCTTGGTCTTTTTCAGCATGATGCCTGAAATGATGATGGCAGCCATGCCGATGAAGTATGCAGAGGTGGAAACCCATGCGCTGCCGCCAAAGAGGGCGCCGGCGATCATGGCGATAAACGGGACCTTTGCACCGCAGGGGATGAAGGTGGTGGTCATGATCGTCATACGGCGGTCACGCTCGTTTTCGATGGTACGGGAGGCCATGACGCCCGGAACGCCGCAGCCGACGCCAATGAGCATCGGGATGAAGGACTTACCGGACAGGCCGAACTTGCGGAAGATACGGTCGAGGACAAATGCGATACGGGACATGTAGCCGCAAGCCTCCAGGAACGCGAGCATCAGGAACAGGACGAGCATCTGCGGGACGAAGCCAAGCACTGCGCCGACACCAGCGACAATACCGTCGAGGATCAGGCCGTGCAGCCAGCCATCCTCCGGAACGCCTGCTGCGTCCAGACCGTTCTCAATGAGAACAGGAACGCCGGGGACCCATACGCCGTAGTCAGCGGGATCAGGCTCGTCAAAGCCGTTCTCTCCGAAGTAGCTGACAGCGTCCACGTAGCTCATGCCAACAGTGGAATCCTCATCAGCGTCATCGGGAATTGCATCGTAGTAAGCGGTCATTTCGTTGACGGCAAGCGTTTCTTCATCTTCCACGTCAACAGTTGCAGTGGTGGATTCCGGCTGCAGCGCCTGCATCTCAGACAGCGCGGTGTCAGCGTCGAAATCTTCTGCTTCGGTGTCAAGGCCATAGAAAGCTTCGGCAGCTTCGCTGGCAGCGGTGTATTCATCGGATGCATCGGAATATGCGGACGAGCCGATACCCAGCAGATGCCAGCCGTCGCCGAACAGGCCATCGTTTGCCCAGTCTGTTGCCGGCGCACCGACAGCGACCATGGCGATGTAATAAACCAAGAACATGACAACCGCGAAAATCGGCAGGCCCAACCAGCGGTTGGTCACGATGCGGTCGATCTTATCAGAGTTGGAGAGCTTTTCCTTGTTCTTTTTCTTGTAGCAGCTCTTGATGACCTCTGCGATGTACACATAGCGCTCGTTGGTGATGATGGACTCTGCATCGTCATCCAGCTCTGCCTCAGCCGCCTTGATGTCGGTTTCGATGTGCTGCATCACGTCTGCAGGAATCTGCATCTGCTCGAGAACCTTGTCGTCGCGCTCAAAGATCTTGATCGCGTACCAGCGCTGCTGCTCAGCGGGCTTGTCGTGCAGGACAGCCTCCTCGATATGGGCAATGGCGTGCTCCACCGGGCCGGAGAACGCATGCTGCGGCTCCGTGTGCTTGCCGCCGGCTGCAGTGACAGCTGCCTCAGCAGCCTCCATAATGCCGTCGCCCTTCAGAGCCGAGATCTCAACGACCGGGCAGCCCAGCTGACGCGAAAGCTCCTTGACGTTGATCTGGTCGCCGGACTTGCGGACGACATCCATCATGTTAATTGCAATGACAACCGGGATGCCCAGCTCTGTCAGCTGCGTGGTGAGGTAGAGGTTACGCTCCAGATTGGTGCCGTCGATGATGTTCAGGATGGCGTCCGGGCGCTCCGTGATCAGATAGTTACGGGAGACGACTTCCTCCAGCGTGTACGGGGAAAGGGAGTAGATACCAGGAAGGTCCATGATGACAACATTGTCATGCTTTTTGAGTTTGCCTTCCTTCTTTTCGACCGTGACACCAGGCCAGTTACCGACAAACTGGTTCGAACCGGTCAGCGCGTTGAACAGCGTTGTTTTACCGCAGTTCGGGTTGCCCGCAAGGGCAATTTTGATTTGTTTTTCCATCTTACTTCTCCTTTTTGTTGAAGTACATTATGCGATCTCAATCATTTCGGTATCTGCTTTCCGCAGGCTCAGCTCGTAGCCGCGGACGGTAACCTCCATGGGGTCACCCAGAGGCGCAACCTTGCGCACAAAGACCTCGGTGCCCTTGGTAATGCCCATGTCCATGATCCGGCGCTTGACAGGGCCCTCACCGTGAAGCTTCACAACCTTGACGGTATCGCCGATTTTGGCTTCTCTCAGCGTTTTCATGTTCTTCTCTCCTTAAATCATAATTTTACGTGCCATCTCCTCACTGATGGCCACGCGTGCTTCCTTGACCTTGACGATGACGTTTCCGCCGATCATCGAGACGACCGTGACGTCGCCGCCGGCGACAAATCCCAGATCCTCCAAATGCTTTTTGGTTTCCGGGCCTCCGCCAACCTTGCGGATAATGGCTGATTCGCCGACGTTTGCGAGTGTAAGCGGCATCAAATCCTACGCCCCCTTATTCAGTATCTCTAATTGCAATTAAGGCGTCTTAACCATCGTGGAAAACGAAAGGTTAGACCCCTCTAACCAGCCCACAGTTTAACATGTCTAATCTCTGTTGTCAATAGCTTTTTTCAAAAAAATTGTTTACTTGCTTTTTTCGTCCATCTGTGATAACGTATAAAAAAATATGCTGGAAAGGTTGGTGAATTTGCCATGAGTGTGCACAGAGCTGCAGAGGATTATCTCGAGGCCATGCTGATGATGCGCGAAACACACGGCTATATCCGCTCCATTGATGTGGCGGAGCATCTCGGCGTAACGAAACCCAGTGTCACCTATGCCACCAAGCAGCTCAAGCAGAACGGGCTTATCACCATGGATCGCGATGGTCTGATTACTCTGACAGACGGCGGCATGGAGATTGCCGACCGCATTTATACGCGGCACAAAACGCTGACAGAGTTTTTTATGCGGATCGGTGTCGATGAAAAGACCGCACGTGAGGATGCCTGCAAGGTGGAGCATGACCTCAGTGAAAAAACGTTCGCCGCGATCTGCGACCACGTATCGGCGCAGCGAACACAGCAGGATCATTCCTGAGTCTGAAAGAACAGGCCCCGGCAGCTATGCTGCCGGGGCCTGCCTGCTTCAAGCCTCTGGCATTGGCACCTTGTCAACTGACGCTTCTGGCAGCGCATCAGAAATATTCTGAGTTGGACGAAACATTTCCAAAATTCAGGCTCTGTTCAGCCTCCGGCGGCCCCATCTTTTCCGCCTTGCCGGAAAAGATGGGGGAGAAAAGGGGCGCTTGGGGAACGTTTGGTGCATGCTGCATCTGAGTTTAGGCAGCGCCCAAATCTGAAAGAAGCCATATCGCCCCAACACACCTCACCGGAGTCTCACTACGCGCCGCCCGTCATTCCGGAATCAAATTCGATGACGGTTGCATTTGAATTGCTGCAGCAAATCCGTTCTGCAAATAAAATCTGTTACGCAGTACGGATTCGCATTGGTCTGTCAGGCAGCACAGGAATGATCTAGAAAGCCGAAACGATTTCCGCGATACAGATCCACGAAAGAAAATAAATCAACGCGGGTCCCGGTCGATGGCCGGGACCCGCGTTGATTTAAATTCCGCCGGAAACGTAATGCTTCTGCTTGTTTGCCTCCACACGGCTCTCAATCCGGCGCGCCGCGTCGGTATATGCGCCCACAAGTCCGCGCCGGATCAGCTTCACCAGCACAATCACCAGGCATACCGCCGGCATCAGCCCCAGCAGCACCGCAAGCAGAAGCAGCACCGCCGCATAGCTCTCTATCATGCGGGCCGCATTCTCCCAATAGGGATAGACAACGCCGCGCGTCGTCATGACGCGCTTGCCGAAGCTGCCGAGCACCGAAACAAGTCCGGATACCGACAGCCGGTCCGTATTCTGCACCACAACACCGGTTCCCACCGGGAACGTCTCCGTCACCATCTTTTTGCCGTAGCCGGAAACGGGATCCGGCAGAACGATCTCGTAGCAGTCGATGGGCAGCTCGGAGATGGCATTGAGCGCCTCATAGCCCATGAAAATAATCGCCTTGGAATCCCCGGATGGCTTATTGGGATCCTCTGAGGCCAGCGCCGCCTGACTGGCAAAGTCCGACTCCCGGTCGACCACGCCCGCAACCGGGTAGGTCTTGCCGTTGATGGTCAGCTCCATGCCGGCCACATCGCTGCTGCCAAAGAGTGCGAACGCTGTCTGCTCGTCAAGCACCACACGGTCGCCCATATAATCGTCCGCCGTCAGATAGCTGCCGGACAGCAGCGGCAGCGGATGGAACAGAAAATAGTCCCCTCCCACGCCGATTGCCGTCACGGTCAGATTGCCGGACGCTGTGCCATAGGCCGTCAGCTCCGTCTCGCCGCTGAATGCGTCGGTGTACAGACTGCCGCCCTCCGGGGCCTCCATGGACTCCTGCACAAACTTTTCCTCCAGCGTGGCGCGGAAGGAACGGATTTCGTCAAATGTCTTGGTGCCGTTGACCGGCAAAAACACAGACACCTGTGCAAATCGCTCCTCACTCTCACCGCGCCAGACATCCGCCGCCGACTGCGTCACAAGCGTCCCCCGCAGCCCGGCAAGCGCCGCCCAGCACGCGCCGGACAGCACCGCAAGCACGGCGCAGACAATCAGCAGCACCAGCCGGTAGCCGTGGAGCCTCGGCAGCCTGTGCTGCCGCTCAAACCGCCCGCGCCGCTTCATCCGTTATCGGCCAGCCGGACCTGCTTGCCGGCTTCAATGGGCTTGTTGCTGGTGGTAATGACGAAATCACCGGAGCTGATTCCGGAGACAGCCGCGGACTTATCGTCGCGTGCAAGCTCCTGCACCGTGACGCGCGTTGCAATATAGCGGCTGCCAAGCGGCGACTTTTTGGATTCCAGCACATAGACAAACTTACCGCTTGAATCCTCCCGCAGCGCGGAAAGCGGAATCAGGGCATCGTAGTTGGCGCTCTTTTGTCCAATAGACAGCGTGACATTCTGGCCCGCCTGAATGTCGCCCGTGAGCGTAAAGACCAGCGATTTATTGCCGGAGGCGGAGCTGTTGGCAATTTTCTCAAGCGTTGCCGTCGCGTCGCCGCCCCAGAAGTTCACAAGCTCCGCCGTATCGCCGACCTTGACCTTCTTGGCCTGATCGGTCGTGACGTCAATTTTGACAGTGAAGCCGCGGTCCGTCACGTTGATGGTCGCCAGCGGCGAATCGTCGCCGCCGATGGATTTGCCGGCTGCGGCATTGATGGTCTCAATAGTGCCGGAGACGCTGGATTTGACCTCCACCTCGTCGGCATTCTCCCGCAGCTTGTCCACCTCCGCCTGCTTTTTCTCGATGGCTTTCTTTGCCGCTTCCATGTCAATGGAGGACGAGTCACCAAGGTTCTGCTTGAAAATCAGATCCTCCAGCGTTTTCTTTGCAGATTTGACGCTCTCTGCCGCAGAAGATGCACTGGTGAGCTTGTCAATCTCACTCTGTTTGCTTGTCACTGCGGCAGCTGCATCGTTTGCTCTTTGTGTATATAGCTTTACCGTCTGCTCACAATTGGCAGCTGTACTCTGTGCTCTGCTTAATTCCCGCTGCTTCACATCGAGATCAGTCGTATCATGCTTTGCACAAAGTCTTTCATATTCCGTACAAAGCGTAGCAAGCTTCTCCAAATCAGCAGTAATTGTCTTGTAAGCTGTCGCAATCATTCCGGCATTCTCAGCCTTTTCAGGTGCATGCTCTGACAGGTAGGTATACAGCATTGTATCCTTCTGCGAATACCCTGCTGCTGTCGGCTGCGAAAAAATACTTACAGCTGTTATAGTTCCATCTATTCTGGCCGTCGGTTCTGATTTTGCTTCCCCGGTTATATCCAAAAGGTCTGTGTAATAGTTTCCATACACAACCATATCTGCATCATACGCCCTGGTTGCCTCTTGCAGCCCTTTAAACTTATCCTCCACAGCCTGCAGTTCTGTAACCTCAGCCTGCAGCTGTGTAACCACCGCATCTGCTGCATCCTTATCTGCCTGTGCCTGCTTCAACTGCTCTGAAATCGCCGTACTCTGTTCATTTAATGCAGTGAGCTGATTCTTTGCCGTATTTAACGCAAGCGTAATCTGCTCTGCGCTTACGTTCGTATACTGCTGGTAAATGGCCAGCGCCTCATTATACGCATCCTTGGCGTTCTTGACGTCATAGTTCTCCTGCGCAGCAGTATTGCCCGCCTCAATGAGGCTCTTGTCATAGCTCTGCTGCAGCTGGTCAAGCGCGTCCTCCGCCTGCGAAAGCTCGTCGGAGTCCTCGGCCTCAAGCACAAACAGCACATCGCCGGTGCTGACCTCCTGGCCGGTCTTGACCAGGACGCTTGCAACCTTGCGCGTCTGCTTGATCGTAACGTTATAGACCTCGCTGGCCTCCACCGTACCGGTGCCGCGGATTCTGGCATTGATCGCGCCGGAGGTTATCTGCTGCGAGGCAACCTCTGGCAGGGAGGCATTCATGATCGTCTTGGAGAAGAAGGTCAGAACCAGCAGCACCGCCAGAAAGATAATGGCTGCGGTCTTGACCCATTCACGTTTTTTTACACTATTTTCCATTTCTCGGTTCCCTTATCCTTTCACAGAGCCAGAATGTGCGATCCCTTCCACCAGATAGGCCTCGCCATGCAGAAACAGCAGCAGCCCCGGGATCATATAGATGACGGCGGCAGCAAAGGCAATGCCGATCTCGCCGGAGTTAATGGTGGACAGGAACATGGAAAGCGGCTGCTTTTCCACGTCATTGAGCAGAATCAGAGGCTGCTCAACCATGTTCCAGTTGTCGATAAAGACAAGAATGGCAATGGAATACAGCGCGCTGCGGCACTGCGGCAGGCAGATATTCCAGAAAATATGCCATTCGTTTGCACCGTCGATCTTGGCCGATTCGATGACCGCCATCGGGATACGGCGCATGAACTTCGTCAGCAGGAACACGGAAAACGGCGCGAACGCGCCGGGCAGGAAAATGGCCCAGCGGGTATTGAGCAGCTTCAGCCAGTCGCTTACCAGGTAGTTCGGCACCAGCGTGACCTGATAGGGCATGAGCATCAGAATCACGTAGAAGAAAAACAGTCCGTCCCGGATCTTTCCGCGCCAGCGGGTAAAGCCGTAGGCCGCAAGAGAAGCGATGAGCAGCTGCGCGGCCACAATCGGCCCCGTCAGGATGACGGAGTTCCAGAACTTGATCAGGTAATCCGGGCTTTTGAGCAGGACAGTAAAATACTGCATGAAGCTCACCTTGTCCGGAATGAATTTCAGGTTGATCGTCTTGGAGATGTAGCTCTTTCCGGTGTTGGCATTTTCAAAGACCTGGCCGTAGTTGGCCATGATCTCGCTCTGGGTCATGAACGAATTTGTAATCGTCAGAACCGTCGGCAGCAGGAACATCACCGCAAACAGTGCGCAAAGGAGAAAGCATACGGTTCGGGAAAAATAACGTTTTTTTCTTCTCATCCTTCCACGTCCTTTCCGAAGATGTTCTCCACAAAGAACAAAAGGGCAATGAGAATGACAATGACAATCGCCAGCAGCACCGCCGCAGCCGACAGCCGCTGATAGTCCGTGGAATTGAACATGTTGTTCATGAAGTGCTGCATCATGTACAGCCCGTCATAGGGATAATTGCCGGTGAGCAGATAAATCTCCCGGAACACCTTGAACGAGTTGATAATGGACAGAATTGTCACAAACAGCACCGTCGGGGATAGATAGCGGAGCTTGATGTGGAAAAACTGGTAAGCGGCGGAGGCCCCCTCCACCTCGGCCACCTCCAGCAGCTCCCGCGGGATATTGCTGAGCGCAGCCATAAACAGGATCATATTGTAGCCGAGGTTTTTCCACAAAAACAGCACGATGATGACCACCATGCAGTAATCCGATTTCAGCCAGTCGATTTTATCGGCCCCGAACACCGACAAAAACTCATTGACGACGCCATTATAGTGGAACAGCACCTGCCAGATGAGGATGATGGACGCAATGGGCACCATCATGGGGCTGAGGAAAAACGTGCGGAACTGGCTCTTGAGCGGAATCCGCGCCTCCAGCAGCAGTGCCAGTGCCAGCGCCAGAATGACCGCCAGCGGCACGGCGATGGCCGAGAACATCGCCGTGTTGCGCACGGCAATTTTGAACGCACCGTTCTGCAGCACGTTGATATAATTTTTGAGGCCCGCGAAGCTGTGATCGGTCAGACCTACGGTGAACGAATAGTAGATCACGATCAGAAACGGGATAATATAGAACAGCAGCATGCCGACAAAGCTGGGACCGGAGAAGCATAGCGAGGACAAAAAATCCCGCATGCGCATATTCATGCTGTTCCAGAGCGTCCGCGCGCTGCGCTTGGCATCCGGGCGGTGCTCCTTCTGAGGCGTTTGTATCACGTTGGTGTCTCCTTTGCGCTTGGAAAATGCTCATAAAACCTGATTGATGCATACAATCCGGCTTTATCGGCACTTTCTGCCCCAGGGGGCTTATTGCAGGGGCGGACAAATTGTCCGCCCCTGCCGGGAATTACGTTTTACCGCTGCTCCTGCACGTACAGGTTCACGCGGCTCTGGATCATGCTGGCCGTCGCGTCGACATCCTTGTCGCCGGCAAAGTATGCCGCAACTTCGTCCGTAATGATGTTCAGAATCTCGGTGTCGTACTCATAGACGCTGGTGGTAGCGCTGATGATTCCAAGAATCTGGTCAACATCCTCCTGCGTGAGCGCGTACACATCCTTCCAGACAGTCTCGCCGTTCTCCACGGTCTGATAGCCACCCTTGGACGCCTTATCCGGTTCGCCGTCGCCGTCCCAGTCAACCTGATTGCCATCGCCGTCAAGCTGGTATTCCTCGGTCGTGGCCTCGGTCATCTTTTCATCGAACGCAGCCTGGCTGATCGGGAAATTATACAGATACTGGTCAGAGTTTCTCTTTTCCACAACATAGCGGATAAAGTCCCATGCGGCATCCTGATGTTTCGAAACCGCAGAGATTGCCATCTCCCCGTTCGTGAAGAAGGTGTTGCCTGCCTTTCCGTCCTCGGTCGGATAGCCGACGAAGGAGATCTTGTCACGCAGAGGATAGACATTGTAAATATAATCGTCAAAGCTGTACAGGCTGATGGTCGCCATCAGCTGCTTGCCGCGCTCGACGCGCGTGGCGTCATCCTCCCACAGATCATCCTCCATCGCATCTGCCACTGCGAGATCCGACGCTGAAGCCGTGCTGCTGTATGCAATTGCGCCGTCATTATCCACCGAATCCGGGAACGAGTCAGCGAAGGCCAGCAGCGCCTTGAACGCGTCGGAGTCAAACGAGCACTTGCCCGTTGTCCAGTCGACAAAGGCCGTCAGATTGCGCGTCAGGCAGTTGTTGAGCACGTCGCTCTTGGTCCAGCCGTTCGAGAAGATCGTTGCGCCATCCTGCAGCTGCTTGATGGCATCCTGCACAGCCGCCACGTTCCAGGTGTCATACTGGTCAGCAATGGACGAGAGGACATACGCCGTCTGCACACCGAACGACACCGGCAGCTCATAGAGCTTTCCGTCCTTTTCCAGTGCCGAGAGCACCTGCGGGACAAAATAGCTGCGGGTCAGGGTGTCGTCCTTGTCCATGAAGGTGTAGAGATCCGCAATGAGCCCCTTGGCCGCGTATTTGCCGATGGGCAGGCTGCTGCACAAAAACAGATCCGGCACACTGCCGCCCAGAATTTCCGTCGTCAGCTTGGTGATGCCCGCAGAGTAATCCGTGTCGGTATTGTACTCACTGTAGTCGACAACATTGATGCGGTACTTATCGCTGCTCTTGTTATATTCCACGATCGCGCTGCGCAGATCATAGTCCAGATACATGCACGCCAGCGTCAGAACCGTCTTTTCCTGCACCGTGGATGCATCCACACGCGTCAGTACCACCAGCTGCGCGGAAATCGGATCCGCGCTCCAGTCGACAGTCAGCGCCGCAACACGGCCGCCCGGAAGGAAGCAATAGCTGTACAGGTCATTCGAGTTGACATCGCAGGCAATCCAGTCGACCAGCTTATCCTGGGCGCCGGTTTCGAACGAATAGCCATAGATATTGCCATTGTAATTATAATAGCAGTCGTAAGCGTCGTCACCGGGATAGAATTGCCAGGCCTGCATGGGAAGCTTGATTTTCTCGCCCCAGGCCTTGGTTTCCAGATCGACCGGAATGAAGAACTCGCCGTTTTCATCGCTGCTGCCCGCATCCGTATCGCTGTAATTATAATTGTACCAGATGACGCCGACCTGCGTGCCGCTCAGGCGCGTCATGCTGCCGCC
Organism: uncultured Oscillospiraceae bacterium; assembly: GCA_934636305.1. Lineage (GTDB taxonomy): Bacteria > Bacillota > Clostridia > Oscillospirales > Oscillospiraceae > CAG-170. The sequence goes on along the minus strand of CAKUAM010000005.1, from coordinate 18,613 downwards.
ATACTCACTGGCATCCAGCTGGAACAGTGCGTTTCCGTCCTTATCCAGCACATGGACATGATTCCCGTCGGACAGATACAGATTGCCTGCGCCATCGATCGTGAACGAGTTGAGAGTCGGGCCATAGCTGCTGTCCTGCGACGCATCGTCAGTCTCTGCGTCCAGTGTGGAAGCATCCAAAGACATCAGCGTGCTGCCGTCGGTATCCAGATGCAGCAGCAGCGAAGAGCTCATATCTGTGGAGGGATAGTCCCATTTATTCATCGTCTCCGGGTCAAAATCCTCCGGCAGGTCATATTTTGTTGCATAAATATCGACCTGCAGCCACAGCGTCCCATCATCTGCGCCAAGCATACTGGAAAGATTGGCACTGCCATCCACGCTCTCATCGCCCGCCTCCGGCACGCCGGGCACGGTAAAGTTCGGCAGCTTCGTGCACGCGCCCGTCTGCGCGTCAATTGTAAAAAGGGCTTCCTCGGTCTCGTTGTATGACCAGCTCTCTCCGGAGGTCGGATCCGTATATGTAACCTCCTCGCCGTCTACATACGCACTGAGATAGAGCCGGTCCCCGGCCGCACAGAGCGTATTGACAGATGAGATGCTGTCATCCATCTGCAGATCGATATAGCTCGCCTCATAGGCGTACTTCGCGCCGCTGGACGGTTTGGTCTGATCGGCAAGCGAACCATTGCTGCTGGAATCCCCCGGTGTCTGACCGTCGTTCTTTTTGCTGCAGCCGGCAAACAGCCCTATCACGAGCAGCACTGCCAGCAGCAGACACACTGTTCTTTTTAATTTCATATTATTCTCCTTTTTTCCTGCAGCCGTACCTGCAGCTGCGTCCCTTCAGGTCCGTATCTTCCCTCTGCAGGCCGCTGTCTGCGGCATATCTAGTTGCCTGTATCATAGCAGAATCCCCTGGGGAAGAAAAGTCCTCCGCCTTATTTTTAAGATTTTTTTAATGTCCCGGCTCCATGTCCGGCTCTATCGGCAAAATGACCTCCGCGGTGAATTTCCCGCTCTCTGTGTAGCGGGAAAAGCCGCCGCCCATCTGCATCATGATCTTCGCGCAGGTACGCAGGCCAATCTTGTTGGATTCAATCCTGCCGGAGCCCTGGCTGACGCTGTTGGACAGACAGATATGCAGCGCGCCATCCTCCACAATCGCCGCCACGGCAACGGGCTTGGCCGGGTCTGCATACTTGCGGATGTTGTCAAACAGATTGTCAAGCACACGCTTAAAATATGTCACGTCCACCCGGATCCGGCACGCAGTCTGCGGCAGAAGCAGCTGCACGGAAAAGCCCTGCTGCTGCAAAATTGCCCGGTTCTCACCGAGAAGCTGCTCGAGAAGCAGCCCCGCGTCATAGCTTTCCAGCTGCAGCGGCAGCTCCTTGCAGCCGAACAGCAGCGAATACCGAAACAGCTCATCCGTCAGGCTTTTCAGCTGCTCTGCCTTTCCGTGCGCCGCGTCAAGATAGCTCTGCAGCTCCTCCGCCGAACGGTACTGTCCGTTTTTCGCCAGATCCAGATAGCCGAGCAGCGCGGTCAGCGGGTTGCGGATATCATGCGACATGGCAGTAATGAGGTCGCTGTTCTGCTGCAGCGCCCGCTGCTCCTCGCTGGTCTTACGCAGAAGCGACAGCCGCATCTGCTCGACGCTCGCCGTCAGCTGGGTCAGCTCATCGTTGCCCTTCGGCTCCAGCTGCAGATAGAGATTCCCCTCGCCGATGGCCCGCACCTCTGCCGACGCAGCGACAATCGCCTTTGTCACGCGCTGGCTGTAGCCGAACAGAACCAGCGCCACCGTTCCAAAGCCGAGGACCAGCGCCGCAACCCAGAGGATATTGTACAGATCCGCCTCAGAAAAATCGTACACCACCGCCTGATAGGTCACGCCGCGGAACACAACCGGGTAGGTATAGCCGCTGCTGGAGGCATCGAAGGAATAGGAATCCACGCTGCTGTCGCTGCCCCACCAGCCAATCTCCCCGACAAATTGCTGGTTACGGTACAGCGCAATATAGCAGCTGCCCTGCTCCGCCCCCCAGCGGGAAAGCGCCTCAGTGTCGCTGGCGGTGAGATTATTCTCACGTACATAGGCCTGCAGCCGCTGCGCGGTTTTCCACGCGCGGCTCGCCACGGCGGAATCTGTCATGTACGTTTTCTCAATCACAAGCGTACCCGTGTAGTTCACAAACAGATACACGAGCACACCCAGTACCACGCCAAAGAAAAAGGCCAGAAGGGGCTTGATATTGAGTGAAACAAAGCGTTTTTCAGTCAATCTGATATCCCTTTCCCCAAACGGTACGGATCAGGCGCGGATTGGCCGGATCCTCCTCCAGCTTTTTGCGCAGATTCACGATGTGGACCATGACCGTGTTGTTGGATGCCGGCATGTACGTCTCGTGCCAGACCGTCTCATAGATGGTGCGCACCGGCACAACATGGCCGCGATTGGCCGCCAGGCACTGCAGAATGGAGAACTCCGTCTCCGTCAGATCCATCTGCTCCCCGTTTACCAGCACGCGGCGGTTCTCCTCGTCGAGCACAATGCCGGGCCGCAGCGTGCGGCCGCTCGTTTTATTTTTATAGACACGGTACCGCCGCAGCAGCGATTCCACCTTCATCATAAGCTCCGCCTGGGAAAATGGCTTGGCCAGATAATCATCCCCGCCTGCCTGGTACGCCAGCAGCTTGTCATGCTCCTGCGTCTTGGCCGTGAGGAACAGTACCGGTGCAGTGGAATACGCGCGGATCCGGCTGCACGCATCGTATCCATTCAGATCCGGCATCATAATATCCATTAAAATCAGGTCAATGTCCGGGTTATGCCGGATGGCCTGCACCGCCTCCAGTCCTGTAGCCGCCTCACAAACGCTGTAGCCCCCGGTCTCGAGTAAGATCCGGCAGATCCTGCGGATATCCGGCTCGTCGTCCACAACGAGAATGCCGATTTTTTCTTCCATGCGCTGCCGCCTCCTTTCATCTGCCAGCATTGTATCATACTTGATCCAGCTTTCGTGCGCTTTTAAGAATTTTTAAGACATTTTCCGTTTTCCGTCCGAAAATGGCATGACGAACGCCGCACAGCGTGATATAATAAAAAAAATACGATTGCATCACGGGCATCCGGAGGCACATACATGATCGATCTTTTATATACAGACAATCGGATTGTCGTCTGTCTGAAGCCGGCGGGTATCCTGTCTACAGACGAGCCCGGCGGCCTGCCGCAGCTTCTGCGGCAGACACTCGGACTGCCGCCGGAGGGCTGCATCCGCGTTATTCACCGGCTCGACCAGCCGGTCGCCGGCGTGATGGTCTACGCCCGCTCCCACATGGCTGACAGCCTTCTTTCCAGGCAGGTACAGACACATACCTTTCAAAAGGAATACCTGGCCGTTCTGACCGGCGTACCGCAGCAGCCCGACGGCGTTCTGGAGGATCTTCTGCTGCGTGACCGGCAGGCGCAGAAAACCGTCGTTGTCCGCACGCCGGGCCCGGATACGCGTCCGGCCCGCCTTTCCTATCGCGTGCTGGCGCAGGCAGAAGGAAAAAGCCTTGTCCTGATCCGGCTGGAGACCGGCCGGACGCACCAGATCCGCGCGCAGTTTTCCTCGCGCGGACTGCCGCTGTACGGCGACCGGAAATACGGCGCGCCGGACGAAGGCCCCCTTGCCCTGTGGTCATACCGCATCTCCTTTCTGCACCCGCAGACCGGCAGACCAATGACATTTTCCCACACGACGCCGGCAGTCTGCCCGTGGACGCTGTTTCCAGGCAGTTCATATGATAGTATATCGGCATCGTAAGTAAACAGATTGGATTTTTAAATTACAGAGAGAAACAGGAGAGGATCATGTCTGCAACAAAAGCAAATACCATTGTTATGACGGAGGGAAGGCCCCTGCCGCAGGTCATCCGTTTTTCCGTCCCGCTCGCGCTGACCGGCATTCTGCAGCTGCTTTTCAACGCGGCCGACGTCATTGTCGTCGGAAAATTTGATTCCAGCACGGCGCTGGCTGCTGTCGGCGCAACAACATCCCTCATCAATCTTCTCATCGGCGCGTTCATCGGCATCTCCGTCGGCGTCAACATCCTTGCCGCACGCTATCTTGGCTGCCGGGACGAGGAGCACGTCTCCCGCACCGTACACACAAGCATCCTGCTTGGTCTTGGGCTGGGCGTCATTGTGTTCCTGCTGGGATTTTTCCTGGCGCGGCCGCTGCTGGAGCTGATGGCAACGCCGGAGGATGTGCTGCCTCTGTCTGACCGGTATCTGCAGATCTATTTCATCGGCGTCCCGGCGCTGCTGCTGTACAACTTCTGCGCAGCAATCCTGCGCGCGTTCGGCGATACGAAACGCCCGTTCTATTTCCTCGCCATCTCCGGCGTCATAAATGTCGCACTCAATCTGCTGCTGGTCATTGTCTGCCATCTTGGCGTTGCTGGCGTCGCCATTGCGACCATTATCTCCGAATATGTCTCGCTCGCGCTCGCCATCATCTGCCTGATGCGGATGGAGGGCTGCGCCAGGCTCGAGCTGAAAAAGCTCCGCTTCTACCCCGATGAGGCGCTGCGCATGATCCAGATCGGCCTGCCTGCCGGGCTGCAGTCGGTGATTTTCAATATCTCAAACGTCATGATCCAGTCCTCTATCAACTCCTTTGGCTCAGACGCCATTGCAGCCAACACTGCTGCCGGCAACCTTGACGCGTTCGTCTATACTGCGTGCAATGCAGTGTACCACGCGTCCATGACGTTCACAAGCCAGAATCTCGGCGCCGGCAAGCCGGAACGGATTAAGCCCGTCTACCGCGACTGCATTCTGACGGTGCTGCTTATCGGCATTCCCCTATCCGCGCTTTTATACCTGTTCGGGCCGCAGCTTCTGACCATCTATATCTCTACAAGCGATCCGGCCTATGCGTCGGTTGTAAAGCTCGGGATGATCCGCGTCTTATACATGGGCGCGACCTACTTCATCTGCGGCATCATGGAGACCTGCTGCGGCATGGTGCGCGGGCTCGGCAAAAGCTGGCTGCCGATGCTCGTCAGCATTTTCGGCGCGTGCGTGCTGCGTATCATCTGGATTGAAACCGTCTTTGCCGCCGACCGCACGCTCGGCACGCTGTATCTGTCCTATCCCGTCAGCTGGGTCATCACCAGTGCGGCGCATGTCATCTGCTTTGTGCTGATCTACCGCAAAATGATGCGGCAGCATCTGGCTTCCCAGCGCATCCGGACGCTGTAACCGCAATTCAGGAGGTTCTTAAATTTTATGCGAGTTATTGATATTGATGATGTCATTCATTCCATGCGCAACCAGACGCAGTTCGTCCTTCGCTGTGAGGAGGTTTTCCACGACAAGATCAGCGCAGCCGCTGCCGCAATTCTCAGCGCGCAGCCGCGCAGGCCCTTTGTCTGCCTGACCGGCCCCTCCGGCTCCGGCAAAACGACAACCGCCATGCGCCTGAAGGCTTATCTTGAAAACCTCGGCATCAAGGTATGCCTGCTCAGCATGGATAATTTCTTCCTCTCACTCGACGAACGCCCGCCGGAGCTGACCGACTGGGAATCGCCGCTTTGCGTCAACCGTCAGCTTCTGCTGGACACGATCGACAAGCTCTCCCGCGGCGAGACGGCACAGGTGCCATGGTACGATTTCCCGAACGGAAGGACCGGCGGCTATACGCCCATGGAGGGCAGCCGCGACGCGATTATCATCGCTGAGGGCATCCACATGCTCAATCCCCTGCTGTTTGATCCCATCCGGGACAGGGCCACCGGCGTCTACGTTGCGCCGCGTACGCGTATCATCACCCCGGATGACCGCATCGTCCACCCGGAACAGGTTCGCGTCGCACGCCGCATGATCCGCGACTATCAGGGCCGCGGACATTCGCTGCGCGACACCGTGCTGCGTGCACGCTCGGTCAACCGCGGTGAGCAGAAGTATATCGCGCCCAACAAGCCGAACGCCTCTGTGCACATTGACTCCTTCCATGATTATGAGCTGTGCATCCTTGCAAAGTATCTGCGGCAGATTCCGCAGTTCGCCGAGGATCTTGACGACGCTTTTATTGAGGAAAACGGGCTGAGCGTTCTGATGGACGTTGTCAAGAGTCTGCCGCCGCTGGAAATGCCGTATGTGCCGCGCGACTCGATTGTCCGTGAATTTGTCGGCGGCAGCTGCTTCCAGTACTGAAGGAACCGATGATTCAATCGGTAAGAGTTGTCAGCAAGAGATTTTTCCACAAATGAAAGTTTGAAAGACGCAGGAATCCTGTATGTATTTCAAGTTTTTCAAACTGCACAGTTGGGACAAAAGATCCGCCGACAACCGCAGACGATTGATTCAGCGGTTACTAAATAGGCTTCGAAAACGGAGGGCCGCAGCCCTCCGTTTTTCACCCCGGAAAACTTACATTTCCTCTTTCTTTATCCGCCGCAATCGTGTATAATATTTTTAACTTTACGCTTTCCGGGACAGGAGGCCTTTCATTTGGAACAGGATGATAAGAAAATGGAACCCGCGCAGACACCCGCAGCGGACGCCGAGGGCAGCCAGCCGCAGCAGCCAAAAGGCTACGAGGCCTATCTGAGCTTGTATGATCTGGTGCGGCTTCTGGCCGTCATCACGCTGGTATTTGTATTTTTCTTCCGTCTGGTCGGTGTCAGCGGCAGCTCCATGTACCCCACGCTCGTCAACAAGGATTATCTTGTCCTCGAGAGTAATTTCCTATATAAAAATGTCAAGCAGGGCGATATTGTTGTGCTTTACACGCCGCCGTTTTCTCTCAATGACGAGCTGATTGTCAAGCGCGTCATTGCAACCGGCGGCCAGACCGTCGATATTGATTTCGACACCGGCATCGTCTATGTTGACGGCGCTGCGCTCGACGAGAGCTACACCTTCGAGCCGACCTATGAAAGCTACAGTGAATTTGGCAAGGGGCTCACCTACCCCGTCACCGTGCCGGAGGGCAGCATTTTCGCTATGGGCGACAACCGCAACCACTCCATGGACAGCCGCTACAGCGACGTCGGCTGCGTTGAGGAGCGCTGCATTCTCGGCAAGGTGCTGCTTGTCATTTTCCCTGGCAGCCAGACAGATGAATACGGCACCGTCACCGGCAGCCGCAAATTAGGAAGAATTGGAACAGTCTCATGAAAAATGAACAGACCCGTCCAGCGGATTCCATGAACATCCAATGGTATCCCGGACATATGACAAAAACGCGCCGGATGATCGAGGCGGATATCCGTCTGGTCGACGCGGTGTGCGAAATTCTTGATGCACGCATCCCGGTTGCCAGCCGCAACCCGGATATCGACGCCATCTGCGGCAGCAAGCCGCGCATGATTGTCCTCAACCGTATCGACATGGCCGATCCGGCCATGACAAAGGCATGGGCAGACGATTTCCGCGCGAAGGGCTTCAGCGTCCTGCAGACGGACTGCAAAACAAAAAAGGGCATCGCCGGCTTTGTCCCGGCTGTGCGGCAGCTGCTGTCTGACAAGCTTGCCCGCTACGCCGAAAAGGGCCAGGTCGGACGGCCCCTCAAGCTCATGATCGTCGGGATCCCGAACGTCGGCAAATCTACCTTTATCAATCAGATTGCCGGACGCAAGGGCGCAAAGGCGGAAAACCGCCCCGGCGTCACGCGCGGCAAGCAGTGGATCACCGTCGATCAGGGGCTGCTGCTTCTTGACACGCCGGGGATCCTGTGGCCAAAGTTTGAGGATCCGGAGACCGGCATGCTGCTGGCCTACACCGGCGCTGTCAAGGAGGACGTCATGGACACCGAGACGCTGGCCTGCCACTTCATGGAGCGGCTGGCCCGGCACTATCCCGGAACACTTCTGGAGCGCTATAAGCTGGAGGTGCCAGACGGCGCGGACGGATACGAGCTTTTGCAGCTGGCCGGAAAAAAGCGCGGCTATCTCGTCTCCGGCGGCGAGGTCAATACCGAGCGCATGGCCAAGGCGCTTATGGATGATTACCGCAGCGGCAAGCTTGGCCGGCTTACGCTGCAGAGCCCGGAGGAGCTGGAACTATGAAACAAACGCAGCCGCTGGATCTGTGGCTTTATGAACGCGAGGCATTCGCGCAGGGCCTGCAGCCGGTATGCGGCGTGGATGAGGCTGGGCGCGGCCCGCTGGCCGGCCCGGTGTGCGCCGCAGCGGTAATTCTGCCGCCGGAGCTTATTATCCCCGGCCTGAACGACTCCAAAAAGCTCACAGACAAAAAGCGCCGGGAGCTGTATGACGTGATTGTATCCGGGGCCATCTCCTATGGCATCGCATTTGCAAGCGAGCAGGAGATCGACGAACTCAATATTCTGCAGGCGACGTTCCTCGCCATGGAACGCGCCATGGCGCAGCTTGCGCCCACGCCTGCACTTGCACTCATTGACGGCAACCGGACCAGGGATTTTGGCCTGCCCGTCCGGACCATTGTGAGGGGTGACGGCCTGTCGGCCTCCATTGCCGCCGCGTCGATTCTGGCCAAGGTCACGCGGGACCGCTATATGGAGGAGCTGGACGCGCAGTATCCGCAGTATGGCTTTGCTGTCCACAAGGGCTACGGCACAAGGCGGCACTATGACGCGCTGCGCGAATACGGCCCCAGCCCTGTTCACCGCACGACGTTCTTAAAAAAATTCTATGCGGACAAGTGATCTGCTCGGCCCATGGGGTGAGGCGCTGGCGGCAGAATATCTGCGCAGAAAGCGCTATCAGATTCTCGCCATGAACTACCGCACCAGGCTTGGGGAGCTCGATATCGTCGCCTCAAACCGGCAGTATATCGTCTTTTGCGAGGTCAAGCTGCGCAAATCGGCCGACTTTGCTGCCGCGCGGGAATTTGTTGACGCACACAAGCAGCAGCGCCTGCGGCAGACCGCGCTTTTATATCTGTCCACACACGAAACAGCGCTGCAGCCGCGGTTTGACGTGATTGAAATCTATGCCCCAGACGGCACGCAGACCCGCCGTCCGCAGATCACGCATATGGAGGACGCATTTTCATGAGCTACCGCGTTTTTGACAGTCACTGCGACACCCCGGTTGAACTCTGGCGGCAGGAAAAGCAGTTAAAAAACAGCGATCTGGCCGTCTCGCTGGACAAGGCTGCGCACCTCGGCGGCTATGCACAGTTTTTTGCCTTCTGCACCGCATGGCTCCAGACGCGCATGCCGCATCCGGAGCATTTTGCCCGCGCGCTGGACTATTTCCTGACGCAGCTGCAGAAAAATGCAGAGCAGATTACGCTCTGCCGCACCGCATGCGAAGCAGAGGCCGCCATGCAGCGCGGCACATGCGCCGCATTTCTTTCTATAGAGGGTGCAGAGGCCGTGCGGGAGGATGAGGGCCTGCTGGAGCCTGCCTATGAAAAGGGCGTGCGGATGATTTCTCTTGTGTGGAACCTCCCGAACAGCCTGGCCGGCTCCTGCCAGAGTGGCGAGGGCCTGAGTGAAAAGGGAAAGAGCTTCTTCCGGCGTGCACAACGGCTCGGCATGCTTGTGGATGTGAGCCATCTGTCGGAAAAGGGCTTCTGGGACATGGCGGAGCTGGCTGAAAAGCCGATCGTCGCCAGCCATTCCAACTCCACCGCCATCTGCCCCCATCCGCGCAATCTGACCGATGCGCAGTTCCGGGCCATCTGTGATCTTGGCGGCACGGCGGGCATCAACCTCTACGGGCCTTTTCTGAGGCCGCAGGGCCGCGCCGGCTTTTGTGATGTGCGCCGCCATCTCGATCACTTTCTGGAGCTTGGCGGCGAGGGGCATATCGCGCTCGGCGCAGATCTTGACGGCTGCGACGAGCTGCCGGAGGGCTTTTCCGGCGTGGATGATTATGAAAAACTGGGCAGCTATCTTGCCCGTTTCGGATATTCCGAGAAAACCATGCAGAACCTGTTCTGCGATTCTTTGATGAGGGTTGTGAAGCTATGCACTATGTAAGCACCAGAGATTCCGCCCGCCGCCTGACGGCGAGCGAAGCAATTGTTGAGGGACTCAGCCGGGACGGCGGCCTGTATCTGCCGGAGTCCATCCCGCAGATCACGCTGGCGGACATTCAGGCGCTTGCTGCGCTGCCTTATCCGCAGCGCGCAGCAAAAATCATGAAGCTGTACCTCGACGAGTTCACCGAGCAGGAGCTGCTCAGCTACGCGGAAAAGGCCTACGGCCCTGCGAAGTTTGATACGCCGGCCGCCGCGCCCGTCGTCAAAACGGAGGACAGCACCTACGTACAGGAGCTCTGGCACGGGCCGACCTGCGCGTTCAAGGACATGGCGCTGCAGATGCTGCCGTATCTGCTGACGGCCTCCTTGCAGAAAACAGGAGAAGAAAAGACCGTCTGTATCCTGGTCGCCACATCCGGCGACACCGGCAAGGCTGCGCTGGAGGGCTTCCGCGATGTGGACCGGACAAAGATCCTGGTCTTTTATCCCGACGGCGGCGTATCGGATATCCAGAAGCTGCAGATGGTCACACAGGAGGGGCAGAATGTCGGCGTGTGCGCCGTACGCGGCAACTTTGATGACGCGCAGACCGGCGTCAAGCGTATTTTCTCTGACGAAGCGCTGCGGCAGACGCTTGCCGCACGCGGCTATTTTCTCTCGTCGGCCAACTCTATCAACTGGGGCCGCGTGCTGCCGCAGATTGTTTATTATATCTCGGCATACTGTGACCTTCTGAAGCAGGGCGCCATCGCCCCCGGCGGCAAGATCAACATCTGCGTGCCGACCGGAAACTTTGGCAATATTCTCGCCGGCTTCTACGCAAAAAGGATGGGCGTGCCCATTGCAACACTCATCTGCGCCTCGAATGAAAATAACGTCCTGACTGATTTTATCCAGACCGGCACCTACGACCGCAACCGTCCGTTCTATCAGACGGCCTCGCCGTCGATGGATATCCTCATTTCCTCGAACCTGGAACGGCTTCTGTATCTGCTGTCCGGCTCGGACGAGGAGGTCCGCGGGTATATGCAGGCGCTGGCGGCAGCGGGCCGCTATACCGTCTCGCAGGCAGTTGCTGATGCCATCCGCGCGGAGTTCGCCTGCGGCTTCTGCACCGACGCCGGGGGCGCCGCAACCATCGGCCGCATGTTCCGTGAGAACAGCTATCTCATGGACACACACACCGCCGTCGCGTACACAGTCCTGCAGGCGTACCGCGCGCGAACCGGTGACAGGACGCCGACCGTCGTCGCCTCGACGGCAAGCCCGTTCAAATTCTGCGCCAGCGTCCTCCATGCGCTCGGCGTTGCAGAGCACCGGTCCGGCACACAGATTCTCGCCCAGCTGACAAGCGTAACGGGCCGTCCCGCCCCTGCCCCGCTGGCAGGGCTCGCCGGCAAGCGCGTCCGCTTCGACGAGGTGGCCGACAAGGCTGCCATGGAAGCTGTTGTCACGGAGTTTCTGCAGTAATGGCGCTGTACGCAATTGGGGATCTGCATCTCTCGCTTGGCCCCGCAGACAAGCCAATGGATGTATTTGGCGGCGGCTGGACCGGCTACGTGGAGAAGCTGCGTGAAAACCTGCGCGTCATCGGGCCGGAGGATACAACCGTACTGCTGGGTGATCTCAGCTGGGCCATGGGGCTGGAGGACGCCAGCGAGGACTTTGCATTTATGAATGCGATTCCGGGCCGCAAGATTATCCTCAAGGGCAACCACGACTACTGGTGGGCAACACAGAAGGCCTTCGACCGCTTTTGCCAGGCACGTGGGTTTTCCGATTTCCACGTGCTCAACAACAGCTGCTTTTTCTACGGCGACATCGCCATCTGCGGCACGCGCGGCTGGTTTTACAGTGAAAACAAGGCCGGCGGCCATGACGAGAAAATTTTCCTGCGGGAGCTTGGACGGCTGGAGCGGTCGCTGCAGCTGGCCGGGGATGCGGAAAAATACTGCTTTCTGCACTACCCGCCGCGCTACCGCGGCTACACGTGCGAGCCAATTCTCGCCCTGTTTGAAACATACGGCGTGACGCGCTGCTACTTCGGCCATCTGCATGCAGATTCCATCCGGCTTGCGCTGGAGGACTCCTGCCGGGGCGTGCAGTACCGGCTTTTGTCGGCAGACCATCTGAATTTCTGCCCGGCACGCATTGGCTGAATCCACCCGGCACAGAAATACTTTGAATTTTTTCTGAATTCGGATAAAATTCCAAAAAAACAGTGGATTTCTCGCAGAAAGTTTGCTAGAATAAATCGGATTCATTTAAGAACGGTGAATTAGGGCCACCCGGCCTCACCACATAGGAGGAAATAACCACCATGAACGTCAAGAACGTAGAGAAAGAACAGGGCAGCGCAAAGGTCGTTGTCGAGATCTCCAAGGAGGAGTTCCAGACCGCACTGGATAAGGCATACGCCAAGATCCGCAAGGACATCATGATCCCCGGCTTCCGCAAGGGCAAGGCTCCGCGCAAGTTCGTTGAAAAGATGTACGGCGCACAGGTGTTCTATGAGGACGCTGTCAATGAGATCTTCCCTGAAATCTATAAGGCTGCCATCACCGACCAGCAGATCAAGGCTGTCGGACAGCCCTCTGTTGCCGATATGCAGACCCCCGAGGACGGCAGCGTTGTGCTGACTGTCTCCACTGAGCTCTATCCTGAGGTCACCCTCGGTGAGTACAAGGGCATCGAGGTTCCCAAGGAGACTGTCTCCATTTCCAAGGCTGAGGTTGACGCAGAGCTCAGCCGCCTGCAGGACCGCAACGCCCGCGTTGAGACGGTCGACCGTGAGTCCAAGATGGGCGACACCGTTGTTCTCGACTTCGACGGCTATGTCGACGGCAAGCCCTTCGACGGCGGCAAGGCTGAGGGCTACACGCTGACGCTCGGCTCCGGCGCATTCATCCCTGGCTTTGAAGATCAGCTCGTCGGCCTCAAGGCTGGCGACGAGAAGGATGTTGAGGTCACCTTCCCCGAGAATTACACCAAGGAGCTAGCCGGCAAGAAGGCCACCTTCAAGTGCAAGATCCACGAGGTCAAGGAAACCATCAAGCCCGAGCTCGACGACGAGTTTGCCAAGGATGTATCGGAATATGACACGCTTGCAGCGCTCAAAAAGAGCATCAAGGCTGATCTGGCCAAAAAGCGCCAGGAGACCGTTGACCGTGAATTCGAAAACGCATCCGTCGAGGCTGCCGGCAAGAACATGACCTGCGACATCCCCGCCTGCATGATCGACGAGCAGGTTGACAAGCACCTGGAGCAGTTTGCTTACCAGCTGCAGGCCCAGGGCATGAAGCTGCAGGACTATCTCAAGATGATCGGCGGCGACATCAAGGCCATGCGCGACTCCATGCGCCCGATGGCAGAGCAGACCGTCCGCTCCAACATCCTGCTGAGCGAGATCGTCAACAAGGAACAGATTGAAGCGACCGCTGAGGAAGTTGAAGAAGAACTCCAGAAGCTCGCTGACCAGTACAAGATGACCGTCGACAAGATCAAGGAGGCCATTGACCTTGAAGCTGTCAAGGCCGATCTCAAGGGCCGCAAGGCAGTCAAGCTGATCGTTGACAACGCCAAGGCCATCGAAAAGGTAAAGGAAAAGAAGGCCGCTAAGAAGGCAGCCAAGAAGGACGACGAGGCCGCTGAGGCAGCAGAGGCTCCGGCAGAGGACGCGTCCAAGACGGAGGAATAATTCTCCAAGGGGTTGGGTAGAATCCTATGACCTGACAACCGTTTGAAAGGAGAAGCAAACTATGAGTTTAGTTCCGTATGTTGTTGAGCAGACCAGCCGCGGCGAGCGGTCGTATGACATTTTCTCGCGGCTGCTCAATGACCGTATCATTATCCTGTCCGAGGAGGTCAACAGCACCACCGCCAGCCTCATCGTCGCGCAGATGCTTTACCTCGAAGCGCAGGATCCCGACAAGGATATCCAGTTCTACATCAACAGCCCCGGCGGCAGCGTGACCGACGGCATGGCCATCTACGATACCATGCAGTATATCAAGTGCGACGTGTCCACCATCTGCGTGGGCATGGCCGCCTCGATGGGTGCGTTTTTGCTCTCGTCCGGCACCAAGGGCAAGCGTCTTGCCCTGCCGAATGCAGAGATCATGATCCACCAGCCGTCCGGCGGCACGCAGGGCCAGGCAACGGATATGCAGATCCAGGTGGAGCGCATGCTGAAGATCAAGCAGCGTCTCAATGAGATTCTCGCTGCCAACACCGGCAAGCCGCTCGAGACCATCAAGATTGACACCGAGCGCGACAACTTCATGACCGCCGAGGAAGCACAGGCCTACGGCCTTGTCGATCAGGTCATCTACAAGAGACAATAATCCCGAAAGGAGGAGTCCGCCTTGGCAAGAGACTCCATCCGCTGCTCCTTCTGCGGCAAGCGGCAGGAGCAGGTGGGCCGCATCATTGCCGGCCCAAACGTGTATATCTGCAACGAATGCATCGAGCTCTGCTCGTCCATTCTTCATGATGAAATGCACGGCGGCGCCAATACGCAGCAGCTGGAAATGCCCGACACGCTGCCAACGCCGCAGGAAATCAAGACCTACATGGACCGCTACATCATCGGTCAGGAGGATGCAAAGGTAGCCCTGTCCGTCGCGGTCTATAACCACTACAAGCGCATCTATTTCCAGAATGATTCCGATGTGGAGCTGCAGAAAAGCAACATTCTGCTCATCGGCCCCACCGGCTCCGGCAAAACACTGTTTGCCCAGACGCTGGCCAAGATCCTGAACGTGCCGTTCGCCATTGCGGACGCCACAACGCTGACCGAGGCCGGCTATGTGGGCGAGGATGTGGAGAACATTCTGCTGCGGCTTCTGCAGGCAGCGGATTTCGATGTGGAGCTGGCTGAGCGCGGCATCATCTACATCGATGAGATGGACAAGATTGCCCGCAAATCGGAAAACACCTCCATCACGCGCGATGTCTCCGGCGAGGGCGTGCAGCAGGCGCTTCTGAAAATTCTTGAGGGTACCGTTGCCAACGTTCCGCCGCAGGGCGGGCGCAAGCATCCGCAGCAGGAGTTTATTCAGGTCGACACGACCAATATCCTCTTTATCTGCGGCGGCGCGTTTGACGGACTCGACAAAATCATCGAGCAGCGCACCGATACCTCCTCCGTGGGCTTCAACTCCACCGTCCAGAGCAAAAAGCAGCGTGACGTCGGCAAGCTGTTTGAGCTTGTCCAGCCGCACGACCTTCTGAAGTTCGGCATCATCCCGGAGCTGGTTGGCCGTCTGCCGGTCATCACCTCTCTGCAGAGCCTCCGCAAGGAGGATCTGGTCCGCATCCTGACGGAGCCGAAGAACGCACTGTGCAAGCAGTACCACAAGCTTCTGGCCTTCGACCAGGTTGAGCTGAGCTTTGAAAAGGGTGCGCTGGAGGCAATTGCGGAAAAGGCCATTGCCCGGCAGATCGGCGCGCGCGGCCTGCGCGCGATCATGGAGGAGATCATGACCAAAATCATGTTCGAGATTCCTTCCGATCCCACCATCCAGTCCGTCTGCATTACCGAGCGCTGCGTGCGCACAGGCGAACCGCCGCAGATTACCCGCGACGCTTCCAAGCCCCGCGCTCCCATCAAGAACGCAGGCGTAACACTGTAACGCTACTATCACAACCAGGAAGGGAGCGCCTGCTCCCTTCCTGCGTATTTTTATTCTCCACGAAAGGAGACATACCTTATGAGTGAATACAAGCCTCTGACCTGCCTGCCCATTCTGGCGCTGCGCGGTCTTGTCGTATTTCCGGACTGCGTCACGCACTTTGACGTTGGCCGCCGGAAATCTGCGAAGGCCGTCGAGGAGGCCATGCGCGGCGACCAGATGATTTTCCTGATTGCCCAGCGTGACATGCAGTGCGACGATCCCCAGAAGGCAGACCTCTACAGCATCGGGACAGTCGCCTACGTCCGTCAGGTTCTGCGCCTGCCGGGCGACAATATGCGCATCCTTGTCGAGGGCAAGTACCGCGCGCAGCTGACTGACCTGATCCATGCCGATCCGTATCTGTTTGGCCGCGTCATGGAGCTTGACGAGCCGGGGTACAATGCGGCGCTTCTGCGCACACAGGCGCTTGTGCGGCAGGCGCATGCGCTGTTTGAACAGTTTATCGACGTCGCCGTCAAATCCGGACAGGAAAACCTGCTGCAGGGCTCGGCAACGGACGACGCGGGCCGGCTGGCCGATTTTATGGCGCAGAACGCGACCTTCGGCTTTGAGGAAAAGCAGAAAATTCTGGAGACGCTGCCGCCGGTCCACCGGCTCGAGCTGTGCGTCAAGACAATGGCCAAGGAGCTCAATATTCTGCATCTGGAAAGCGATATCAGTGAGCAGGTGCAGCAGAACGTCAACCAGAACCAGCGCGATTATTATCTCCGGGAGCAGCTGCATGTCATCCGGGAGGAGCTGGGCGAGGCGGACGACTCCGACGCTGACACCTATCGCCAGAAGATTCAGGCGCTGAAGCTGCCGGAGGAAACCGAACAGAAGCTCCTGCGTGAGGTTTCACGTTTCGCGCGCCAGCAGCCCGGTTCTGCCGAGGCCGCCGTGCTGCGCAATTATCTTGATACCATTCTGGAGCTGCCATGGAACACCGAAACCAAGGAGCGTCTGGACGTCAGGGCCGCCGCAAAAATCCTTGACGAGGATCATTTTGGTCTGGATCAGGTCAAAAAGCGGATTCTCGAGACATTGGCCGTGCGTCAGCTGGTGCCCGAGCTGCCGGGGCAGATTCTCTGCCTGGTCGGCCCTCCCGGCGTCGGCAAAACCTCCATCGCCATCTCCATCGCCCGCGCGCTCAACCGCAAGCTGGCACGGCTGTCGCTCGGCGGCGTGCGCGACGAGGCGGAGATCCGCGGCCACCGCAAAACCTATATCGGCGCTATGCCGGGCCGCATTATGACGGCCCTGACGCAGGCCAAGAGCAAAAACGCGCTGCTGCTGCTTGATGAAATTGATAAGCTGGGCAGCGACTACAAGGGCGATCCCTCCTCCGCGCTTCTGGAGGTGCTGGACGCAGCGCAGAACTCGAGTTTCCGCGACCATTATATCGAGGTTCCCTTTGACCTGTCGCACTGCATGTTCATCACCACAGCCAACACGACTGACACCATTCCCCGCGCGCTGCTGGACCGCATGGAGGTCATTGAGCTCGGCTCCTACACCGACGAAGAAAAGCTGCAGATTGCCAAGCAGCACCTGCTGCCCAAGCAGCTGCAGAAGCACGGCCTGCGCAGAACGCAGGTGCGCGTCTCCGACGATGCAATCCGGGAGCTCATTGCCGGCTATACGCGCGAATCCGGCGTGCGCGGACTGGAACGTCAGATTGCCGGGCTTTGCCGCAAGTGCGCCATGCGCTTCGTCTCCCCCGATGCACCGAAGCGCATCACGATCACCTGCAGTAACCTTGCATCATATGCCGGTGTCCGCAAATATCTGCCGGAGGAACGCTTTACAACAGATCCTGTCGGTCTGGTCACTGGCCTTGCATGGACCGCCGTCGGCGGAACAACGCTGGAGGTTGAGGTCAATGCCGTGGACGGAACCGGCAAGCTGGAGCTGACCGGCAATCTTGGCGATGTGATGAAGGAATCGGCCTTTGCCGCCATGAGCTATATCCGCTCGCGCAGCAAGGAGCTCGGCCTCGCGCCGGACTTCTATAAGACAAAGGATATCCACGTCCATTTCCCGGAGGGCGCCGTACCCAAGGATGGCCCCTCAGCCGGCATCACCATCTGCACCGCGATTGTCTCTGCCCTGACAGGCCGTCCGGTCCGCCGTGACATTGCCATGACAGGCGAGATTTCCATCCGCGGCCGCGTGCTGGCCATCGGTGGACTGAAGGAAAAGACAATGGCTGCGCTGCGGCACGGCGTCAGGACCGTTATCATTCCCGCGGAAAATGAAAAGGATCTTGAGGAAATTGACCAGACTGTCCGGCAGGCGCTGCAGTTCATCACCGTATCAAGCGCCGACCGCGTGCTTGAGGCCGCGCTGCTGCCTGCAGAGGCCGCGCAGGAGACCGGGAGCACCGCATCATCCGGTGCGGATGTTCTCTCCCTTCCTCCCACGCCAAAGCCGCGCAGAAAGCCCGGCATCCGCCAGTAAGGAGGATCCCATGAACCTGCACAACGCGGAATTTGTCCGCTCCGCCGTATCTGTCGCCGACTGCCCGAAGGATGCTCTGCCGCAGATTGCCTTTGCCGGCAAGTCCAATGTCGGCAAATCATCCGTCATCAATAAGCTTCTGCTGCGCAAGAATTTTGCCCGTGTGGGCGAAGCGCCCGGAAAAACCGTGCACATCAATTTCTTCCGCATTGATGAAAAGATTTATCTTGTCGATCTGCCAGGCTATGGCTACGCCAAGGTCTCGCAGAAGGAAAAAGAGCGCTGGGGCCGGCTGATGGAGGCATACTTTGCCGCGCCGGATACACTGGATCTGGGCATTATGATCGTCGATGCCCGCCATGCGCCCACCGCCAACGATGTTGTGATGGCAAATTACTTCCTGCAGTCCGAAAAGCCGTTTGTCGTCGTCGCAAATAAGCTCGACAAGCTCAAAAAGAGCGAAATTGAGCCCAATATGCAGCGCATCCGGGAGGTCTTATCC
>CAKUAM010000004.1 GCA_934636305.1 uncultured Oscillospiraceae bacterium | reverse complement strand
TTGGATCTTTCCCGCGTTGCCTGACAGACCAATACGAATCCGTACTGCGTAACAAATTTTGTTGGCAGTACGGATTTTCTGCACCTATGAAACCGCAACGGCTGTCAAATCTGATTCCGATATGACGGGCGGCGCGTAGTCAGACTCCAGTGAGGTGATTTGGCGCGATATGAGCTTTACCAAATTTGTTTGTTTCCTAAATTCAGAGGCGGTAGGCACCAAACGTTCCCCAAGCGCCCCTTTTCTTCCCCATCTTTTCCGGCAGCCAACCAGCGACAGTGTCGCTGGTTGGAAAGGAAGAAACGGCCACAGAGGATAAGAGACGGCGTTTACGGCGGCTCGTTCTGTCGTGGCCGTTTCTGACGCGCCGCCGGAGGCATAGCAAGGTTATGCAGTTGGTAAAGTCGTCTCATTTCGGGTTGTTTCCAATATGCTGGTGTTTTTGATATGTACAGCCGGCTCTGCTGCAAGCTGCAGCAGAGCCGGCTGTGTATGATGTGAAATATAATTAATCAGTCCCAGTTGAGTGTGGATATGGCGCGCAGCGCAGCAAGATTGCTCTCGTCCTGGAAGAAGTGCACAATACTCATGATATGCGCATTCATGGCCTTTTCCGCCTCGATGCCGTTGCCGGTGACAACGTAGCGGATGACCTGCATATGCTCCTCACAGGAGCGGTCCATCCGGCCCGGCTGCGACATGACGCTCATGTGGTAGCGGTGCGTGATGGAGTAAATCTTGGCAATCAGATCCCGCAGATAGTCATTGCCGGCAATAGCGATGATTTCATCGTGGACATCCCCGGCCAGCTTGCGGTAGACTGCAATCTGACCGGCGGCGTTGGCCTGCTGCATTTGCTGGCCGAGCGCCTGCAGCTGCTGGATCTGCTCTGCGGTGGCGCGCTGTGCGGCCAGGCGGGCGGCCAGCCCCTCGTTGACGGCGCGGATCGACAAAAGGCCGATGATATCTTCAACGGAAAGTTGACGAACCTTTGCGCTGCAGTTGGGGGCGCGGAATGCCAGTCCCTCGGACACAACGCGTTCAATGGCAAGCCGGACGGGCGTGCGGCTGACGTTGCAGGCATCTGCAATGTTCTTTTCAATGAGCTTATAGCCGGGCTGGAATGCCCCGGAAAACACATTTTGCGTGATATATCGGTATACCTTGATACAGTCTGTGGAGGTGGATACCTGTTGCATCTGGTTTCTCCTATGATTCATTTTATACAAATTCAGCATTTTGAAAGGTATTACCTCTACTCTAACATAAACAAAGTGGTGGGTCAAGCAGGGAGTGTTACAAGATATTGTATGTTTTTTTGTTTATCTCGTCAAAGAAACAGGAATTGACAAGGAAAAGCAGGCATGGTATATTAAACGAAATTGAACTATATTGGATACAATTTAATAAATATTTGAGAACAATTTAAATAGGATGGTGGATTCAAATGAATTGTATTACGCTTGAACCGGAGTTGAAGCTCTTTACGCCGGGCCCGACGAACATTCCCAACCGCGTCGCGCAGGCGGCTGCGATGGTCAATTATCACCACCGTACAGCATCCTTCTCGCACGTCCTCCGCGATACGCTGGAGAATATGAAGCCGCTGTTCGGTACATCGGGTGCAATTCTTCCCATCCATGCGACTGGCCGCGGCGCGCTTGAGGGTGTATATAATAATGTGTTCGCCCGGGGCGATAAGGTGCTCTCTGTGGCAAATGGCAGCTTCGGCGAGATGGCGGTCAAGGCCATGCAGAAAAATGGCATCAACAGCATCGCCTGCTTTGCCGACTGGTCGGCCAATGTTGATCTGGATGAGCTGGAGCAGATGATTCTCCGCGAGAAGCCGGTTGGCCTGACTGCCGTGTGGAATGATACCTCCAACGGTCTGGTCAATCCGATCCGGGAGCTTGGTCAGCTGGCGAGAAAATATAATCTTCTGTTTGTTGTCGATACGGTCAGCGCGCTCGGCTGCATGCCGTTTGAGTTTGACAACTGGGGCGTGGACGTTGCGGTCGTCGCTTCGCAGAAGGGCCTGATGTCGGCAACCGGCATGAGCTTTGCTGCAGTCTCCGACAGAGCCATGCAGGCATGCGCCAGCCATCCGTCGCATGATTTCTACATCAATCTCCCGGATATCATGAAGTCTGTCACCGAGAAGTACGAGACGCCGGGCTCTACGCCGGTTTCCATCGTGCTGATGGTCAATGAGGCACTGCATATGCTGCAGGAGGAGGGCCTTGACCATGTGTTCCTGCGCCATAGAGCGCTCTCCATGGGCACAAAGGCTGCGATGGAGGCGCTGGGGTGCTCCTTGTACCCGGTTGGCTGCAAGTACCGTTCGGATTCTCTGTCGGTTGCAAAGCTGCCCGATGGCATGAGCCCGGCAGACGTTGTCGGCAGAATGCAGGACGGCTACGGCCTGCTCATCGGCAAGGGACTCAAAAAGACCGCGTCGGAGAACATCCGCATTGCGCACATGGGTTACTGCTACGTGCAGGATATGCTGCAGTGCATCACTGTGCTGGAGGCAGCGTTCCGGGATCTTGGCCGTGAGGTTGCGTTCGGCACGGGCGTTGCAGCGTTCATGCAGGCCTATCAGGCCGAGCTGCAGAAGGCCGGCCAATGAAGCAGACGATTGCGGAGAAAATCTTCAGCCGGAAGGCCGGGTATCCGGTCATGGCTGGAGATATCATCACGGCAGAGGTGGACGCCTGCCTGACAAACGACGCCTCGGGGCCTCTGATGATCGACTATTTTCAGAAAATGCAGGCGGACAGCGTTGCGTATCCGGAGCAGGTGGTCGCCATCATCGATCACTATGTGCCGTGTCCCAACAGCCGCGTGGCGGCGCTGCAGCAGAGCCTGTTTGATTTCCGGGACCGATACGGGATCCGGCTTGTCGATGCGGGGGAGGGCATTGCCCACCAGGTGTTTGATGAGCTGAAGATGATCCGGCCAGGCAGCCTGATTGTCGGCGGCGATTCCCATACAACGACGCACGGATATCTCAACTGTGTTGCGGCGGGGATTGGCGCGTCTGACCTCGCCTGTGCGGTGAGTGCAGGCAGCCTGTGGTTCAAGGTGCCGCAGACCATCCGTGTGGACATGACAGGCACGCTTCGCCCCGGCGTGAGCGGCAAGGATGTGGCTCTGTACCTGCTGTCGCTTCTCGGCAGCAGCGGTGCAAATTATATGGCGGTGGAGTTTGGCGGCGATCTGTCGGCCCTTTCCATTGCGGACCGGAAAACCATCTGCAACCTCTGCGCGGAATCGTGTGCAAAGTGCGCAATTATGCCGTTTGACGAGATTGCAGAGGCATACTGCCGCATGCGCGGCATCGATGCGTCGAAGGCGGTCAGCCCGGACGAGGGCTGCTCGTATTGCCGGCGGCTGCAGATTGACCTGTCGGCGGTTCCCTATATGCTCAGTGTGCCGCACAGTGTGGCCGGTGCACGGCCCATGGATGAGCTTGCCGGCACGCCGGTGGAAATGGCGGTCATGGGCACCTGTACCAATGGCCGGCTGGAGGATTTTGAGGCGATTGCGCCGCTGCTGCGGGCGACCGACCGGGCGTTTGCCGTGCAGACGCTTGTGATCCCGGCCTCGAGAACAATCTATGAAACAATTGTGGAAAATGGCATTGCGGCGCTGCTTCTCAAAAAGGGCGCAATGCTGCTGCCGCCGGGCTGCGGGCCCTGCTGCGGCAGCAGCCCGGGCGTGCCGCGGGACGGGTTCCGCGTGATCTCGTCGGCCAACCGCAATTTCCTTGGCCGCATGGGCAACACGAAGGCAAGCATCTATCTGGCCTCGCCGCGCGTGGTGATTGCAAGCGCGCTTGCAGGCTGCATCACACAGCCGCAGGAGGGATCAGACGATGTTTGAATATACAGCAGTGGCGTTCGTGTTCCCGGATGATATCAATACCGACTATATCATCTCCTCGCGCCGCAAAAAGGACACCATTGATCCGCAGGAGCTTGTTCCGTATCTGATGGAGGATATCCGGCCCGGCTTCGCTGCGGAGCTTGCTCCCAGGAGCCTGCTTGTCGCGGGCGAGAATTTTGGCTGCGGCTCGGCCATGGAGGTCGCCGCGCAGATTATCCGCGCGGCCGGCATCGGGGTGATTGCTGCAAAGAGCTTTGCAAGAAGCTATTTCCGCAACGCGATCAACAACGGCATTCTGCCGGTGGAGATCGATACGTCCTTCATCCGGGAGGGGGATTGTGTGCAGGTCCGCATGGACGGCGACACCATCACCGTCACGGATGGGACGACGCGTCAGAGCGCTGTATGTCCGGCACCCGGCGGGAAGGTTCGTGAGATCCTGAACGCGGGCGGCCTGGTTCCATATATGATTCAGCAGAAAAAGAAAAAATAAACAAGGAGGGAGCTTATGGAGAAGAAAGAAAAAATCAGCCGGCAAAGCCTGCGCAAGCAGTATACCGGCCCGGTCAGCGTGATCGTCACCGTGGTCAGCGTCGTGTGGATGCTGTTCCAGATCCTGCTGGCCTCCGGCTTCTTGTACCTGACGCCGCGCATTGTGCGTATGGTGCATCTGGCCTTTTGTATGGTGATGGTTTTCCTGCTTACCCCGGCGTTCCGCAAGGAAAAGGACGGCAAGCCCGGCATCATCAACATCATCCTGGTCTTGATTACGGTCGCGGTCATGGTGTATTCGGTGCAGCGCTATGAGGTGCTCAAGACGATGATCGGCCGCATCGAGACGGTCGACGTGGTGCTCGGCATCTGCGTGATTGTCCTCATGTACGAGGCTGGCCGCCGTGTGGCAAGCCCTGGTCTTGCAATTTTGTCGCTCGTGCTGCTGGCCTACGCGTGCTTCGGCCAGTATCTGTCCGGTTCGCTGGCCCACTCGGGCTTTACGATCAAGCGCATCGTCAGCCATATGACCGCCGGCATGGAGGGCATTTACGGCTTCGCGCTTGGTGTCACGGCAGAGACGCTCGTCATTTTCGTCATCTTCGGCTGCGTTCTGCAGGAGGTCGGCATCGGCGATTACTTCTATGAGCTGGCCAGCGCCATGTGCGGCCGGTCGAGAGGCGGCCCGGCAAAGGTCGCGGTCATCTCCAGCGCGCTCATGGGCATGGTCAGCGGCGAAACGTCTGCAAACGTCGCCACAACCGGCGCGTTCACGATTCCGCTGATGAAGCGCATCGGCTATGACAAGAACTTCGCAGGCGCCGTGGAGTGCACCGCCTCCGCAGGCGGCCAGATCCTGCCGCCGGTTATGGGCGCAACGGCGTTCATGGTGGCAGATACCCTGAATATCCCGTATGGCCAGCTGGCAATCGCTGCGTTGCTGCCTGCCCTGCTGTATTACATCGCCTGCCTCATCACCGTGCACTTCCGCGCGGTCAAGCTGGACCTTGTCGGCGACAAGGAGGCAAAGGCGGACTGGCTGCGGCTGCTGAAAAATTCGTATCTGCTGCTGCCGATCGTGGGCGTCGTCGTGCTGCTGTGCCTCAACCGGACGGCAACGTTCGCGGCGTTCTGGGGCGGCATCGTGGTTGCGCTTGTCATCTCGTTCTTCAAGAAGGAGACGCGCATCACGCTCAAGAAGATTGTCGGCATTCTGGTCCGCGCGGCCAAGACGACCATGACGCTCGGCATTGCAACGGCAATTGTCGGTATCATTGTCGGCTCGTTCTCGCTGACCGGCATCACAATGACCATTTCCCGCGTCATCTTCAATGCAGCCGGCGGGCGCATGTTCTTCACGCTGTTCCTCACGATGGTCGTTGCCATGATCCTCGGCATGGGTATGCCGACAAGCGCTGCATACGTGCTCTGCTCCATCAGCGCGGTCCCCGCCCTGACGACGTATCTGGGCCTGGCTCCGCTGCCGGCGCACCTGTTCGTGTTCTACTTCGGCTGCATGAGCACCATCACCCCGCCTGTTGCGACCGGTGCCTATGCGGCGGCTGCACTGTCGGATGGCAACCCGAATAAAATTGGCTTTATGTCCATGCGCCTGGCAATTGCAGGCTTCATTGTCCCGTTTATCTTCATCTATACGCCGGAGCTGCTGCTCGGCGCGGGGATGGGCACGCCGCTGCAGACGATCTTCTCGTTTGTCGTCACGGCGCTTGGCCTGGTATTTTTGTGCGCGTGCTTCGAGGGTGCGCTGTTCCGTACGCTCAAGCTCTGGGAGCGTCTGGCCTGCCTGGTGCCGGCTGTGATGCTGATCTGGCCCGCGACGCTCATCTCCTCGATCGGTCTGGCTGTTGCAGCTGTGTTTGGCGTGTATGAATACCTGACTTACAAAAAGGCTGCCGGAGCAACGCCGGCTGCCGGAAAGTAAAGGCAGCACCGCACAATTGCGTCTGCGGCCTTCGCCGGATCTTTTGCCCCAATCTTGCAGTTTGAAAAACTTGAAATACATACAGTATTCCTGCGTTTTCCAAACTTTATCTTGGAACAAAATCTCTCGTCGAAGCCTCTTGCCGAATTGTGCGGGGTTGCCTAAATAAAAACAAAAAAGGAGAAAAGAACATGAAAAAACTGATCGCTCTCGTCCTTTGTCTGCTGATGGTGACGGCAATGTTTGCCGGCTGCGCAAAGCAGGCTGCGACCACCGAAACCCCGGCAGATACCTCTGCCACCACGGATGCAGCTGCTGCCGATACGGCAGAGGCTGAAACGCCCGCTTCGACCAACACCACAAACAGCGATGTCCGCCTGAGCCTCGGCACGTCCTCCCTGGGCGGCAACTTCTTCACCATGGGCGCTGCAATGGCAGCTGTCTTTATGGACGACTACGGCTACTCTGTCACCGCACAGGCCACCAACGGCAGCGGCGCGAACATTGTCTCCGTCCTGGATAAGGAGCTTGATCTCGGCATGGCGCAGGCAAACTCCATTGCCTCTGCAGCAGAGGGCACGGGCCAGTTCGAGGGCAACCAGATCGCCGCGGATTCCGGCGTCTGCACGCTGTTCAACTGGAACTCCACCCCGGTTCACATCCTTGTCCGCCGCTCCCTCGGCGTTGACAACCTTGAGGATCTTGCCAAGCTCTCCGGCCTGAAGGTCGAGTGCATGAACCCGGGCGACGGCTTTGAGGACATGGCCAAAAAGTTCACCGAAACCTTTGGCTTCACGAACCCCAGCTTTGAATACAGCGGCAGCCGCGTCCAGCTGGCTTCCCGCCTGAAGAACGGCGAAATCGACGTGACCTTCGACGGCACGGGCCTCGGCTCGTCCTGGATGGCTGACGTCATCGGCGACGGCTCCGACTTTATGCTGCTGAACCTCACCGATGAGCAGACCGATCTGCTGTGCGGCAAGTATTCCGAAATGACCAAGCTCACCATCCCGGCCGGCACCTATGGCGGTGTTGACGAGGATGTGCACACCGTCGGCTTCTGGACGACGCTGCTGTGCAACGCCGATCTTGACGAGGAGGTTGCTTACAACCTGACCAAGTCCGTCTATGAGAACAAGGACGCACTTGTCAAGGCGCACGCTTTCTTCGCTGACCTCGACCCGCAGAATGTTGTGGATTCCGTGATTTATCCGCTGCATCCGGGCGCTGAGCGCTACTACAAGGAAGTCGGCGTTCTGAACTGAGAAAATTCATGAAACAAGCGCGGACGCATCGGAACCCGGTGCGTCCGCGCCAAAATAACAGGAGAAAAATTGTATGCAGAATTATCATCCCTATCCTGAGCTGCTGGACGCATCGGTCCTCGAGCGTGCCGCGCAGTTCGGCTCGGCAGAGCTTGCCGACGGTATGAAAAACCTGGGCATTGAAAATGACGGCTGCATGGATGCTGGCATGCTGCCGATTGATGAAGCTTCGCGCGTTGTGGGAACGGCTGTCACCGTGGAGACAAAGGACGGCGATAACTTCCCCATCCATGTGGCCATTTATCAGGGCATGCCCGGCTATGTGCTTGTCATTGACGGAAAGGGCTACGAGGGGAAGGCGTATCTCGGCGATCTGATCGGCGGGGCGGCCAAGGCGGTCGGCCTGAACGGCATCATTGTCGATGGTATGGTTCGCGACCGCCAGGGGCTCAAGGAGATGGGGCTGCCTGTGTTCTCCAAGGGCTTCATGCAGCGCGGCCCGAGCAAGATTGGCCCGGGCGCCATCAATACGCCGATTGTCTGCGCCGGCGCGCACGTAAAGCCCGGTGATCTGGTCGTCGGCGACAGCGACGGCGTGAGCATTGTGCCGCGCGAGCGGATCGAGGAGGTCTTTGCCGCTGCAGAGAAGAAGCTGCAGTACGAGCAGAAGCGCCGCGTGACCATTGACGAGTATGTGCAGTGCAAGAAGGAAGGCAAGCCGCTGCCGCAGCTGGCACCGCAGTGGGTGCTGGATATGCTGGAAGGCAAAGAATAAGCAAAGCTTGACTTTTTTGTTTTTCTTGGATCTTTCCCGCGTCGCGGACGCGCGGAAGGGAGCAGACCGGCGGGGAACCGCCGGTTTTTGCTTTTTTCGCAGTCAGAATTGCTTTTTTCGCAGTTTTTAACAAAAGTGGAATCGGATGTGCTATACTGAAGCCATCCAAAACGCGATGCACCCGGGTGCATGTTTTCTTCTTTGGAAGAAAACAATGGCCTCTGCATGGCGTCAAAAAAAGAGAAAGGAATGCAAACACATGAAGAAGAAAAATGTCACAAAGGGCGCTCTGCTGGCAAGCATTCTGGCAATGGTTCTGTGCGTCACCATGCTCGTCGGCACCACGTTCGCCTGGTTCACCGACACCGCCAGCGCAAAGGTCAACAAGATCCAGTCCGGTAAGCTGGATGTGGATATTGTGGATGCAGGTGGAGAATCCCTTGATGGGAAGGAACTGAAATTCCTTGTCAATAAGGTAATTCCCGCAGAAGGCACGCAGATCCTCTGGGAGCCGGGCTGCACCTATCAGCTGCAGCCGTTTAAGGTCAAGAATGCAGGCAATCTGGCACTCAAGTATAAGATTGTCATTTCCGGTATCAATGGCGACGCCGAGCTGAACAAGGCAATTGACTGGACGATGAAGATCGGCAATGCAGCTATTGATGCATCGGCAGATTATGTACTGCTTAAAGCAAATGCTTGCAGCGAGGAAATCACCATTTCCGGCCATATGAAAGAGTCTGCCGGCAATGAGTACATGGACAAGAGCATCGATGGCATTGCAGTCACGGTTCTTGCCACGCAGAAGGATGCGGAGTTTGACAGCAATGGGAAGGATTATGATGCAGGTGCGCAGTACCCTGCTGCACCGGTCATTGCGACAAAAGAAAATCTGAATACCAGTATGACGCTGGAGAATATTCCTGTTGATGAGACTACTGGAAAAGCTGCGCCTGTGGAAGTAACGCTGGGGAACACAGCTGCGGAGGAGATTTCGTACAGTGAAACAAACACCGGCTACACAGGCAAGGGCGTCATGCTGGGCAGCACAAACCTGAATAAGTACGCGGCAGCCCCAGCTAAAGCTGGCCAGTATTCCTTTACCTTCAAGGACGGCACCATCACCAGCGCGGCAACGGGCTATGACTCCATTGATAGCCTTACAGATACCTCGGTCTACATGCTCATTCCGGGCAACAGCGACGTTGTGTTTGAAAACATGACCTTTAATGGCGTTGTCAGCTTTGATATTCAGATGTACACCAGCCCGTGGAGCTATCTGAACTCCATCACGTTCAAAAATTGCACCTTCAACGGTATCATTGTGGGTTCTTGCCCGGCAAATCAGGCAACGTTCGATGGCTGCACCTTCAACAATTATACTAATACAACCTATGCCAATAACTCCAACCCCATCTGGTGGCGCGCGGGCACGGGCTACTGGGGCGCAGGGGCAGATGAAAGCGTCCATTCATTGCAGAGCTTTACCTTTGTGAACAATAAAGTTACCAGCACCCGCCCGGTAAAGATCGAGCGCATTGGCTGGAATTGCACAGCTCAGATCACAATCAAGGACAATACGTTCGATATCAGCAAGCAGACCGGTGACACGGAAACCAAGAACATGGCCATCAACATTGGTCAGAATGATAGTAGCAGTAAGTTCGTTCTGATTGATGATGGAAATACCATTTCTGCGAACACTGCCTCGCTGTACACGGCGGCGCTTGGCGGCGGCTCCAACCAGTATATTGCGGTTTCCGGGTCGAAGGTTCTCGATGGTGCGGGCAATCCCAAGACGATCAAGGCGATGGTCTGGAAAACAACAACCGGCGAAACGTTTGAAATGAAGTCCGTCGACTGATGCAGGATAATTTTTTCGTATTCTCTATTGTCTCAAAGAAAAAACAGAACGAGCCACCGCTGTGCGGTGGCTCGTTCTGTTGTGGCCATTTTTCGGGCTGATGTGGGCATCAGCCCCTACGCAGGTGGCGCATGTCCTCCATGTACCGATGTTGCACGGGAAAGATCCAAGAAAACCAAAGCGGTTTTCTTGGCCGCTTTAAGGGGTCCGGGGGAAATCGGAATCCCCCGGGCTCCTCTTTCTTTGCCATACTTTCTTTCTCGGAGAAGCGAGAAAGAAAGTATGAACATCATTCTCCTTTTTGAAGATCAAAGGAACGGATTATTGTGCATTTGCCCTTGGCCGCGGGCGGAAATTCTTCGATGCGCCGGAGAAATCCCCATATACCATCGCCCCGGTCGGGCAGACCTCCGAGCACGCGCCGCAGCCGGAGCACTTGTCCCAGTCAATGCGGGCCAGGAAGTTTTCTACCTTGATTGCACCATTCGGGCATGTCTTTTCACATTTGTGGCAGGCAATGCAGCCGTTGGAGCAGACCTTTCTGGTGTAGGGGCCGTTGTGCAGGCTGGAGCAGATCACCTCTGCGCGAATGACGTCAGGCACAACCTCAATAATCTTCTGCGGGCAGGTCTGCGCGCAGATGCCGCAGCCGATGCATTTACGCTGGTGGACGAAGGCAATGCCGTCTTTCATGGAGATTGCCTGCTGCGGGCAGGCCTTGGCACAGTCGCCAAAGCCCATGCAGCCGAAGATGCAGCTGCCCTTGCCGCCGTAAAACAGCTTGGCTGCCGCGCAGGAGGGGATGCCGCGGTAGTCCGCCTTGACGGACGTGGCCTGGCATGTGCCGGCGCACTGGACGACGGCGATTTTTTCTACAACATCCTCCGCCTCCACGCCGAGAACCGCCGCAATCTGTTTGGCAGCGGCGTCCGCGCCCGGGACGCAGAGATTGGTTTTGGTGCCGGGCTGCAGCAGCGCATGGGCATAGCCATCGCAGCCGGTGTAGCCGCAGGCGCCGCAGTTGGCGCCCGGCAGACAGGCACGCAGCGCGGTAAAGCGCGTATCCTCCTGAACGGCCATCACGTGCGAGGCCACGGCAAGGCCGATGCCGCAGAGCAGACCAATAACGGTTACCGCCAGAATCGGAATGAGAAGTTCCATACAGCAGCCTCCTTAACCGAACAGCCGGTCAATGATACCGGTCAGGCCGAAAAATGACAGCGATACGATGGCTGCGGAGACAAGCGTGATCGGCAGCCCCTCGAAGCTCTTGGGCGGATCGGCCTCCGCCACGCGCGAGCGCACGCCGGAGAACAGCACCATCGCCAGAAAGAAGCCGAGGCCGCAGCCAAGCGCGGTGAGCAGCGCCTGGCCATAGTTCATGCCGTCGGAGATGACGTTCATTGTCACGCCCAGCACGCCGCAGTTCGTCGTGATGAGCGGCAGATAGACGCCCAGCGATTTATGCAGCGCCGGAACGTACCGCTTGAGCACGATCTCCACCAGCTGCACGAGCGCGGCAATGACAAGGATGAAAACAACTGTTTCCATGTACGTGAAATCGATCTTCCCGGCCAGCAGATAGTGGTAAATGGGCCAGGTGACGGCGGTTGCCAGCACCTCGACGAAGATCACGGCGAGGCTCATGCCGGTGGCCTGATCGAGCTTTTTCGATACGCCGAGGAACGGGCAGATGCCCAGGAATTTGACCAGCACGTAGTTGTTGGTGATGGCGGCGGTCAGAATGACATAGAGCATGGTTTTCATTTCGCTGCCTCCTTTTCCGCACAGTTGCCATTGCCGCAGCCCGGGCAGCCGGCACAGCCGAATTCCTTCTTCTTGATGGCCTTGCCCTTGGTAAGCTTGTTGACAAGGGCAATCATGCAGCCGAATACGAAAAATCCGCCCGGCGCAGTTGTCAGAATGCTGATGGGATTGTCGTGGAACCAGGGAACCGGCAGGCCGCAGAACGTGCCGCCGCCCAGCGTCTCACGGATGGCCGCTATCGCGCAGATGGCAAGCGTGAAGCCAAGTCCCATGCCCGCGCCGTCAATGGCAGAGTCGATGACGCCATGCTTGCTGGCATACATCTCAGCCCGGCCAAGGATGATGCAGTTGACAACGATCAGGGACAGATACACGCCCAGCGACTGGTACAGGCTGAAGGCGTATGCCTCCATGACCAGCTCTACCACGGTGACAAAGCCGGCAATCACGACGATATAGCACGGAATGCGCACCGGGTCCGGCACCAGCTTGCGGATGGCGGAGATGGCCATGTTGGAAAGGGTCAATACGGCAGTCGCCGCAATGCCCATGCCAAGTGCGGCAATGACCGACGTAGAGATGGCCAGCGTCGGACAGGTGCCGAGCACCAGCACAAGAACGGGGTTTTCCTTGATCAGGCCCTTGAGAAAGTTCTGAAGCTTGCTCATCCCTGCGCCTCCTTTACAAGCTCAAATGCGGCGAACGCCGTTTCCACGCAGCCGCGGTAGGCGGTCGAGGTGATGGTTGCACCGGAAATGGCTGACACACCGGTAAGCGAAGCATCCTGGCCGGTATACTGGCTTGTGTAGCTTTCGTTTGCGGTCTGGCCGCCGAGCGTCTTTGTCTCTGACGAGACATCCATCGTCCGGCAGGTCCGGATCAGTCCATCCGTACCGATGACGCACAGCACCTTGATGCTGCCGCCGAAGCCCTTGCCGGTGACGGTAAACAGATAGCTGATGGGGGCGCCCTGTGCATCGAGCGCGGCGTAGGCGCTCTCTACGCCATCCGGCAGCGCCAGTGTGACCGGTTCAAACGAGGCGGCGTCCGGCGCGGCCTCCAGCCGTGCCTGCTGCTCGCGCTGGGCGGCGTTTGCCGCGGAGACGGGTGCGGTAAAGTGATTGACCACAGCCAGAGCCGCGGATGTGAGCAGACAAATGATGGTCAGAACAAGGACGGATCTGAATATTTCTTTGTTTTTTTTCATGCTGCTGCACCTCCGAAGGGCTTGCTCTGCGTCCATTTGGACAGATACGGGGTGAGAATGTTCATGAACAGAATGGCGAACGAAACGCCCTCGGCGTAGCTGCCGTAGAAGCGGATCAGGCAGGTCAGAATGCCTGCGCCGATGCCAAAGAGCACGCGGCCCCAGCTTGTCTGCGGCGTGGTGACATAGTCGGTCGCCATAAAGAAGGCGCCAAGCATCAGACCGCCGGACAGAATCTGCCCCAGCGCATCCTGCCCGAGCAGCAGCGACAGCACAAATACTGTCCCGATGAAGCTGACCGGCGTGTGCCACGTGATTACGCCGCGGAGCAGCAGATATGCGCCGCCAAGCAGCAGCGCCAGCGCGCAGGTCTCCCCGAGGCAGCCGCCGTGGCAGCCGAGCAGCAGCTGCAGACAGGACGGCGTCTGTCCCGCAGCCATCTGCGCCAGCGGTGTCGCCGATGAAACCGCATCCGGGAACACCCAGGCGGTCATGGTCTTGGAGAACGACAAAAACAGCACGATCCGGCCAACGAGTGCGGGATTGGCAAAATTCTTGCCGATACCGCCAAAGAGCTGCTTGACGGCAACAATCGCGACGAGACAGCCGAACAGCGCCTGCCACAGAGGGATGCTGACCGGCAGATTGTATGCCAGGATCACACCGGTCACAGCGGCGGAAAGATCGCCGATGGTGTTCTTTTTGTGGCAGAGCGCTTCAAAGCCCCATTCAAAAAACACGCATCCGGCCACGCATACGGCAGTAACCAGCAGGGCCCG
This sequence comes from uncultured Oscillospiraceae bacterium, assembly GCA_934636305.1. GTDB lineage: Bacteria > Bacillota > Clostridia > Oscillospirales > Oscillospiraceae > CAG-170. The sequence continues at coordinate 34,400 of CAKUAM010000004.1, read as the reverse complement.
CCAGCCAAAGATCACAATCGATGCGACAAGCGCCGGACACAGCGCAATGAGCACGTCGCCCATGATCCTTCTGGTTGATGCACCGGAGGCGATATGCGGGGACGCGCAGATAATCAGATTCATCGGGCAGCCTCCTTTCCGGCGTCAAGCTTACTGCTCTGCTCCTTGAGCCATGCGGCAAGCTTTGCCTTTGCAAGCTTATTGGTCTGGACAAGCGGCCGGTGGGCCGGGCAGCCATACGAGCAGCAGCCGCACTCCATGCAGAGATTGACCTTGAGCGCATGCAGCCGGGGCATATCGCCGGCGCGGTAGGCCGTTTCGATCTGCGAGGGCATCAGGCGCAGCGGACAGTGCCCGATGCACCGGCCGCAGTGGATGCAGGCTGTGGGCTCCGGAAGCAGCGCATCCTTTTCGGTAAAGGCCAGAATGGCGTTGGTATTTTTGAGAACCGGCTGCTCCAGATCCGGCACGGCAATGCCCATCATCGGCCCGCCGTAAAGGACTTTCTTCGGCTCTGCGCTGAAGCCGCCGCAGGCAGCGAACACATCGCCGAGCTTCATGCCGATGGGTACGATGACATTTTTGGGCTTGGCCACAGCAGAGCCGTCGACCGTGATGCATTTTTCCACAAGCGGCATGCCGGTGTTGCAGAAGCGGGCAATGTTCGCAAGCGTTGTGCAGTTCAGCACGATTGCGCCCACATCCAGTGGGAGCTTGCCCTCAGGCACCACCGCGCCGATGGTATTGTAGATCAGTACCTTTTCTCCGCCCTGCGGGTAGAGGGATTTGAGCGCGTGCACCTCCATGCCGTCCTGATCCTTTGTCAGCTTCCGGTAGAGCTGGATGCAGCGGGGCTTGTTGTCCTCAATGGCAAAGATGATCCGCCGCACCTGCAGAAAATGCTGAACCAGCCGCGCACCCTCCATCAGATCGTCCGGGCGGTCAAGCATGGTGCGCGTGTCGGAGGTGATATAGGGCTCACACTCGGCACCGTTAATGATGATGGCCTTGACCTGCTCGAGATTCTTGACAGTCAGCTTGACGACCGTCGGGAAGCCGGCGCCGCCGAGGCCGACAAGGCCGCTTTCCCGCACGGCGTCAAGAAAGTCCTGTGTTGTGTCCAGCTTCGGCGGGTGAATTTCGTCGAAGATCTCCTGCTTGCCGTCAGCGGCAATGACAACCGTCTGCATGAGACGGCCGCCGGAGGCCACCTGCTGGCCAATTTTTTTTACCGTGCCGGAAACGCTTGCGTAGACCGGGGCGGAGACATAGCCGCCGGCCTTGCCGATCAGCTGCCCGACCTTTACGGTCTCGCCGGGCTTTACAACCGGGATGGCAGGGGCACCGATATGCATGGACATCGGGATCTCCACCGTCTCCGGGACAGGCAGGCGCAGCGCGGCCAGCTGCGCCGTGTTTTTCCGGTTCGGAACATGTACGCCATGGATGTGCATTCTCATCCGTTTGATTCCTCCTTTTCCTCTTCCGGAAGCAGCCGGGTTTTGCGCAGCCGGGATAGAATCAGCTGCGCGCACAGGCCGGTCAGTGCGCCGGAAATGATTGCTGCCAGCGTTAAAACCGGCAGGTAATACCAGATTGCGGGCGTTTTTGTGATGATCGCCGCGGCGGTCAGCTGCCCAAGATTGTGTGCAATCGCGCAAAAAACGCTCTGCACCCACAAAAGACTGCCGCGCAGCGACCGGCGCAGAAGCAGCATGAGCAAATATGCGGCAAGACCGCCGGACAGACTGTAAAAAAGTGCAGAAATCTGCCCCGTGATGATGTTGCCGAGCAGTATGCGCACAAGAAGCAGACACGCGGCCCACCCCGGGCCGAGCGTCTGCATGGCAAAGAGCGTGAAAATATTGGAGAGTCCCGGCTTGATGCCGGCAATGGCCGTCAGCGGCGGCAGTTGGCTTTCCAGTACGAATACCGTGAGCGCAGCCGCAGTGAGCACGGCGGTCAGCGTCAGCTTCCGAAGCTTCATTGCAGCCCTCCTGTCCCGGTTAGCGCGTCGATCTGCCCGCCGCCGATCCAGCTGATGGTCAAATGATTCGGCAGACAGATAATCGGGCTGCCGTCCTGCCGGAGCGGACCGTGCTGCACGCAGATCTGATCCGGGCAGTCGGCGTGCGTGACGCGGATCTCGCCGTTTGAAACGGCGATGGTATTCTCTCCGGCAGGGCCGGAGACGGTAAGGACCTGATCCGTACCGGGATCCAGTGTGTATAAAAGCCTGCCGTCCTGATAAACGCCTGCAAGCGTCCCTCCCGGCCTTGGCCAGAGCCAGAGCGCGAGGCATGCAGCGCCGAGCGCCAGGAGCAGCAGAATCCATCGCAGTTGTTTTTTCATCGTGATAGTATCTGGTAGGGCTGAGCGGATTGGTAGCTGTCGGAAAGTCCGGCTGTAATCCATACGCCGCCGTCTGAGTCCCGGAAAACAGCCTCAAAGGAAGCATCGCTTTGCCGCCAGTATTCTGCTGCGTCGGCAAGGCCCATGACGAAAAGCGCAGTGGACAGCGCGTCGGCGAGCGTATCTTCTGCACAGACGATCGTGACGCTGGTAAGACCGGATTCGGCCGGCGCGCCCGTTTTCGGATCAAGAATATGATGATAACGAACGCCGTCCTGCTCAAAATAGCGCTGGTAGGAGCCGGATGTGACCACGGCGGTATCTGCCACGGAAAGAACGCCGAAATATGCGTCTGTATTGTCCGGATCCTGCAGCGCGACCTGCCAGAGGCTGCCGTCCGGCCGGTTGCCGATGGCAGCGACATTGCCGCCGAGCGAGCAGATGGCGGACGTGACGCCCGCGTCCTGCAAGAGCGCACGGACGCGTCCGGCGGCATAGCCTTTGGCGATGCCGCCGAGATCCAGCTGCGTGCCGGGCTGCAGTGTGATGCGGCATCCGTCTACGGAAACCTTATCTGCGCCGGTCAGCTGCAGCAGCGCGTCAAGCTCTTTTTCTGACGGTACCCGGTACGTGCCGCCGGAAAAGCCCCATGCGCAGCTGAGCGGGTACAGTGTGGGATCATAGGCGCCGCCGGTCTGCACCGACAGCTGCAGGGCCCGCTGTACAAGCGCCGCAGTTTCCTCACTGACGGCCTGCACGCCGGCGTTGCAGCGGGCAAGCTCTGCCTGTTCGTTCCGGCAGGACAGAAGCCCCTCCAGCCGGTATAGTTCTTCCTCTGCCTGGGCAAGCGCATCCTTGGCTGCCGGGCCGCAGGCCCGCAGCTGCATCACCGTGTCCATAGCGAAAAATTCACGTGTTTCCTGTCTGGCGCTGCAGCCGCACAGCAGGCAGGCCAGCGCCAGACAAGCCAGCACAAGCTGTGTCCGAACTCTCATAACATACTCTCTTATGTACATTCCACGGCCCTGAAAACAGGGGGATATCCGGCCGCCAGAGGTGGATTTTATTCTAGAAACAAGATAGCATATTTTTTGAAAAAATCAAGTTTCTATATGAAAATAATGAAAAATAACTGGATTTGATAACGAAAAATCAATACAAATATATCGATATAAAAAGACATATTACACATATTAAAAATAATATATAAAAACAATCCGCCAGTATAAGTATGAAACAGCAGCCAGCATTCCCTGAAAATCGTGGAAATACGAGCTGCTGTTTTTCTGTGGCGGGAAAGGTTATAAATACCGTCCGGTGATGCTTTCGGGGACCCTGCGGATTGCCTCCGGCGTTCCGGCGGCGACAATCCGACCGCCCTCGTCTCCGCCGCCGGGGCCCATATCAAGAATATAATCGGCGCTGCGGATGATATCCAGATCATGCTCAATCACAATGATGGTTGCGCCGTTATCGATGAGCGTCTGGAACACGCGCAGCAGCGTCCGCACGTCAAGCGGATGCAGGCCGATGGAGGGCTCGTCAAAGACAAACACGGAGTCTGTCTGCAGCTTGCCCAGTTCGCTTGCCAGCTTCAGCCGCTGTGCCTCTCCGCCGGAGAGGCTGGGCGTCTGCTCTCCCAGCGTCAGATAGCCGAGGCCAAGCTCCTGCAGCACCTGCAGACGCTGGCACACAAGCTTCATCTGCCGGCAGGCCTGCAGTGCGGTGTGGACGTCCATGGCCATGATCTCCGGCAGCGTGTAGGAAGCGCCGGTTCCGGAGCCAATATGCACCTGGCTGGACTCCTTGCCGTACCGGCTGCCGCGGCAGTCGGGGCAGGGGATATCCACATCCGGCAGGAATTGTACGTCCAGGCCGATTTCGCCGGTACCGTCGCAGGTCGGACAGCGGAGCCGGCCCGTATTGTAGGAAAAATCACCGGCTTTATAGCCCAGTTGTCTGGCCTCCGGCGTGCGGGCAAAGATTTTCCGCAGTTCGTCGTGAACATTCGCGTAGGTCGCCACTGTGGAGCGGACGTTGATGCCAATTGGGGTTGCGTCGATCAGCTTGACCTGTGTGATGCCGTCCGCCTGTATGCTGCGCACATGCGCCGGCAGCGGCTTACCGCTGATGGCAGCCTGCAGCGCAGGCACAAGGCTTTCAAGAATCAGCGTCGTTTTCCCGGAGCCGGATACGCCCGTGATTACACTCAGGCGCCCCTTGGGGAGCCTGGCGCACAGAGGCTGAACCGTATGGATCTGGCCCGTTGTCAGACAGATGCTGCCGTTTTCAAACAGCGCGGCCTCTGGCGCGCGCGTCCGTACAATTCCGGCCTTCCCGGAAAGAAATGGCCCGATCTGCGAGGCGGGATTCTGCTCGATGGCGGACAGCGGGCCCGCGGCAATGACCCTGCCGCCGCCGGCCCCGGCCTCCGGGCCCATTTCAATCAGCCAGTCTGCCTCACGCAGAATCTGTGTGTCGTGATCGACCAGAATCACGCTGTTGCCGTCGGCAGCCAGATCGTGCATCACGCCGGTCAGACCGGCAATGTTGGCCGGATGCAGACCGATGGAGGGCTCGTCAAGCACGTACAGAACACCGGTCGTGCGGTTGCGCACGGCCCGTGCCAGCTGCATCCGCTGGCGCTCCCCGGTTGAGAGCGTGGAGGCGGCGCGGTCAAGCGTCAGGTAGCCAAGGCCCAGCTCCAGAAGCCGCCGCGCGGCCAGATGGAACGATTCGCAGATGCTGACGGCCATGGGGCGCATTTCCTCCGGAAGGGAGGCGGGGACGCCGCCGACCCACCTGTCCAGCGCGGACAGCGTCATCCGGCAGGCCTCGTCCAGACCGATTCCGCAAAGACGCGGGGCCCGGGCACGTTCGGACAGACGGGAGCCGCCGCAGTCCGGGCAGCGTTCCAGCTTCAGAAATTTTTCCACGCGCTTCATGCCGGCCTCGTCCTTTACTTTGGACAGTGCGTTTTCCACGGTGTATGTGGCGTTAAAATAGGTGAAGTCCATCTCACCGGCTGCGCCGCTGGTCTTATTCTGATAGATCATGTGCTTTTTGACAGCGGGGCCGTGGAACACAAGCTCACGCTCTTTGGGCGTCAGCTCCCGGAAGGGAACATCGGTCCGCACGCCAAGATCGCGCGCAATGTCCTTCATTAGCGACCACATCAGCGTCTGCCATGGCCGCACAGCGCCTTTGTCGATGGAAACAGACTCATCCGGCACGAGCGTTGCCTCGTCCACGGTTCGGATGGTGCCGGTGCCGTCGCAGGTGCGGCAGGCACCCTGCGAGTTGAAGGCTAGCTCCTGCGCAGACGGGGCGAAGAAGGCTGCACCGCAGTCCGGGCAAACGAGTGTCTGCCCGGCGGCGACAGCGAGCGACGGCGGCAGATAGTGCCCGTTCGGGCAGCGGTGGCTCGCCAGACGGGAGAACATCAGCCGCAGACTGTTTAAAAGCTCTGTGCCCGTGCCGAAGGTGCTGCGGATGCCGGGAATCCCGGGCCGCTGGTGCAGCGCCAGCGCGGCTGGAACATGCAGCGCTTCGTCCACATCTGCCTGCGCAGTCTGTGTCATGCGGCGGCGCGTGTAGGTGGAGAGAGATTCCAGATAGCGCCGGGAGCCCTCTGCGTATAAGACGCCCAGCGCAAGCGAGGATTTTCCGGAGCCGGATACGCCGGCAATACCGACAATTTTGCCGAGCGGAATATCCACGTCAATGTTTTTGAGGTTGTGTACCCGCGCACCGCGGATCTGAATGGTGTCGATCATGCTGTTTTCTGCTTTCCAAAAATAAAGTATATATAATATATAGTTTACTTCGTCGGGTGGCGTTCGTCAACCGGGCAGGGCGTACGCCCGGGATCCGGCGCGCTGCAGATCTCCAAAAGCGAGACTTCCTTTTTTTGCATAAAGCGTCGTATGTACACAAATCCTGCATAATCTCCCGTGTGCGGCAAACAATAGGCGTGTACTATTTTACAGCAGAACAGGGGAGATTGAGATATGAAAGCAACAGGCATTGTCCGCCGAATTGACGATCTGGGACGTGTTGTGATCCCGAAGGAGATCCGCCGCACGCTGCGTATCCGCGAAGGCGACCCGTTGGAGATTTATACGGAGAAGGATGGCGAGGTTATTTTCAAAAAATACTCGCCGATGGGGGATCTTGGAGATTTCGCCGGACAGCTATGTGAGTCCATCGGGAAAAATACGGGGCACATCGCCGCAATCTGTGACCGTGATGCAATTATTGCGGTGCATGGCGTGCCCAAGCGGGAGCTGATGGAGCGGCGCTGCTCGGCAGAGCTGGAACAGCTGATGGAGCTGCGCCGCAGCTACTGCTATCAGGAGGGGGATATTCCGATTCACCCGTCGGACAGCGCGGAACGCTACCTTGTCGGCGCGGCCGCACCGATTGTGGCGGAGGGCGATCTGATGGGCTGTGTGTTGCTGCTGCTGACAGACAGCGCGCAGCCGCTTGGCGAGGCGGAGCAGAAGCTGGTTCAGACGGTCGCAGGCTTTTTGGGCCGACAGATGGAGGGCTGAGCAGAAACGGCGGGACGCGCAGATGCGGCGTCCCGCCGTTTCGCTGTGCAAAAGACGAAAAAACAGTGGCGCAATGGGAATAAATCTGTTATACTATGATATAAGGCGAAGTATAGGCCGGGAAAGGATACACAAGCATGGAGTTTCACGGCTTTCTGGGAAATGAGGCAATTAAAAAACGGCTGGCCGGCGCATTTGCCAGCGGGCATGTGGCGCACGGGTATCTGCTCTGCGGGCCGGAGGGATCTGGCAAGCATACGCTTGCGCGGATTCTGAGCGCAGCCATGCAGTGTACCGGCAGAGAGGTTCCGTGCGGCGTGTGTCCCGGCTGCCGGAAGGCGCTTGCGGGGATCCACCCGGATATCATCACCGTGGATGATATGGAGCACAAGGCCATGACGGTTGAGCCGATCCGTGCGGCCAGAAGCGATATGTTCATCAAGCCCAACGAGGGCAAGCGTAAGATCTATGTGATCCCGCGCGGGCAGGACATGAACGAAAACGCGCAGAATGCGCTGCTGAAGATCCTGGAGGAGCCGCCGGACTACGGTGCATTTCTCATCCTCTCCACCAACGCGGAGCGGCTTTTGCCGACGATCCGCAGCCGCTGCGCGGAGCTGCAGCTCGGGCCGGTAGAGGAGGGGCAGGCGCTGCCGTTTCTGCAGAAGAAATTCCCGGACAGGCCGCCGCAGGCGCTGCGCGCGGCCTATCTTCAGGCGGGTGGATTTCTGGGGCAGGCGCAGGCGCTGCTGGATGAGGTGCAGGATGATGCGCTCACGCGGCAGTTTGCACAGGCGTATGCAGCGCGGAACCAGCTGCTTCTGCTGAAAACGCTGGTGCCGCTGGAAAAATATAAGCGGGACCAGCTGAGTGTGGCGCTGCGGCAGATGCGTGCGTGCATCTGTGCGGCGCTGGAGCAGCGCAGCGGACGCGAAGCTGTATCGGACAGCGCAGCGCAGCTTGTGCAGAGCCGCTCCGGTGCAGAGCTTCTGCAGGCGGCGGATTGTCTGCAGACAGCCATTGACGATCTTGACTGCAATGTTTCAGCAGGCGCAGTGACCGGCTGGCTGGTGATGAAATTACATTGAGCTTACCTTGCCGCCCTCTGGCGGCGGATTGGAGAATACCATGGAAGAATTAACAGCAGAACGCGAGCAGGAGCAGCAGAACCAGACGCTTGCTGCCGATGCGGACGAAACGGTGCAGCCGGTTTTGCAGCAGACAGAGGCTGACGCTGATACCCAGCCGGAAGCACAACCGCAGCCAGCGCAGGAGCAGCTGCAGGCCGAGCCGGTGGTTGTGGTGGATGTGAAATTCCGCAACAATGCAAAATCTTATTATTTTGACCCCAATGGGCTGACACTTATCCCTGGAATGCACGTTGTGATCGACACGGCGCGGGGCAATGAATTTGGCACCTGCGTCGCGGGCAACCACGCGGTGAACCCGCGGGAACTGGTGCTGCCGCTGCGCATGGTTCTGCGTGTGGCAACCCCGCAGGATGAGCGGATCAACGCGGATAATCTGGAAAAGGAAAAGCGCGCCTTTGAGACGTGCCAGCAGAAGATTGCGGCGCATGGGCTGGAGATGCAGCTCGTGTCGGCGGAATGTGCCTTTGACGGCAGCAAGCTGCTGTTCTTCTTCACGGCGGAGGGACGTGTCGATTTCCGGGAGCTGGTCAAGGATCTGGCATCCGTGTTCCGTACACGCATTGAGCTGCGGCAGATCGGCGTCCGGGACAAGGCCAAAATGGTCGGCGGACTTGGCGTCTGCGGCAGGCCGTTCTGCTGCAAGGAGTTTTTGGATGATTTCCAGCCGGTGTCGATCAAAATGGCAAAGACGCAGAATCTGAGTCTGAACCCGACCAAAATCTCCGGCACGTGCGGGCGGCTGATGTGCTGCCTTAAGTATGAGCAGGAGGCCTACGAGGCGCTCATCAAGACTGCGCCCAAGCAGGAATCCTTTGTCGATACACCCGATGGCCGCGGCACGGTCATTGAAGTGAATCTTCTCAAGCAGAGCGTCAAGGTGCGCATGGAGGATCACCCGGAGACGGTTGGTGTCTATAGGAATGATGAAATCTGCGTCCTGCGCAATGGCAAGGCGCGTAAAAATGACCCGCCGATCCCGCGGGATCTGGCGCCGATTTCCTCGAATCCGCGTCCGACTGCGAAAAAAGAAGCCTTCTTTGAGGAGCTGCCGGAGGTTATTTACTCCGATGCCGTGGCGGTGATTGAGCCGGAGGCCATGCTGCCGGAGCAGGTGCAGCAGCCGGAGGATGGCGCGGCAGGTGAGGCGAAGAACGCAAACCGCCGCCGTCGCCGCGGCGGACGGCGGAACAAGCCGGCCGGGGAGCGGCCCCAGCAGGACGCGCCGGCAGCGCAGAAGCCGGAAAAGGCGGAGCAGCCCAGACAGGAGCAGCCACGCAGAGAGCGTCCCAAGCGAGAACGCGTGCCGCAGCCGGGGGGAAAGCCTGTGCAGGAAAAGCCGGAGCGCGCGGCCAAGCCGGAAGGCGCGGATGGCCAGCCGAAGCCGCACCGGCGCCGTCGCCGCAGCGGCGGAAAGAAGCCGGCCGCGGAGGGGCAGGGCCCCAAACAGGAAGGATAATAAAATGCTCCCGGATGGTGTATCCATCCGGGAGCATTTTTACAAAAATCAACCAGCGGCATAGTCGCTTCTGACGCTGCTGTCAATTCAGCATAATTTGTCCGCCAGTGACAGGAATGGCCTGGCCAGTTTCGTATTTCTGCTCAACGCAGTACATGACGGCCTTTGCCACGTCAACCGGCAGACAGCCGCGCTTCATGGGAACCTTTTCTTCATAATACCGGCGAACATCCGCAGCAGTCTTTGCGCCGGGAACCTTCCCGGCCTGCAGATATTGGACAAACAGCCCGCGCTCCGGGTTGGACCACAGGGGGCCGTCGAGGAAATTGCCGGGACAGATGGCATTGACCTTGATGTTATACGCGCACAGCTCCAGCGCGAACGACTGCGTCAGGCCGATGGCGCCGAACTTGGAGCCGGCGTAGGCAAAGTTTTTGTTGGAGCCCTCCAGGCCGGATTTGGAGTTCAGCGTAATGATGTCATACATGGCCTCCGGATCCGCCTCATGCTGGGCCTGCATCAGGATGGCGGCGTACTTGGCGCAGAGGAAAAAGCCCGTATAATTGACGCTGGTAACAAAATCAAAATCCTTTTGCTCCATCTGCGCAAGGGGGCTGGCATGGACGACGCCGGCGCTTGCAAGCATCAGATCCAGACCGCCGAAGCGTTCGACGGTCTGCGCTGCAAGTGCAGCCACAGAGGCCTCGTCACAGACGTTGACGGCAACGGCAGCTGCGCGGGGACCAAACTCCGCGGCGACCTGCTTTGCCAGCGGCTCGTTTATGTCCGCGATAATGACCGCCGCGCCCTCTTTATAAAGCTCCTCGGCGATGCCCTTGCCAAAGCCCTGCGCTGCACCGGTGACGATGCAGATTTTGCCCGCCATGCGGCCCTCGCCCGCGGGGCGGTTGTGAACGTTTTTCTTCGCAATTTCGCACCATTTTTGCATATCCACAGACATTACGATTCATTCCTTTCTGTTTGGGAGAGCATCCGCCGATTGCCGGCCTTTCGCCCGGCAATGTGATGTATAAGATTAAGATACTCCCTTGCAGGCTGTTTTTCAATACCGGATCTTCGGCAGACTGCTGGGTGGATACGCACAGGAACTGTGGAAGTTGTACATATTATGGATAATGCGGCTTGGTTTTAAGAAAACTTGTGCGATTACTGATGAAATTTGTGCAGAAATTTTGCTTTTTCGTAAAAAAGGAAACGATGAAATCTTGCGAACGGTTCCAATACACTTATATGTGGGCAATAAGATAGATCTTTGTCATATTACCCGCCGATGAACGGCATTGTCGGTATGCTGACGCTGGCGGAAGGGCAGCTGGAGCCGGATTACCCGGCCATGCAGTATCTGACCAAGGCGGAAAAGATAGGGCCGCCGGAGGCGTTTTCTGATGCCGCGTCAAGGGCATAGCAGTATCAAAGCTTCTATGTGTTTCGTTCAGTGCAGCTGTTGTTTTTTCAGGATTGTCGGAAACTGGGGGTTTGCCGGAAACGCAGAAGTGTGATATGATAATGAAAAATGTAAAAGGAGCGAGCTATGAAAACCATTGCAAGCTTTACCGTCAACCATGACAAGCTGGAAAAGGGGATGTACGTTTCGCGGATCGACGGCGACGTTGTGACGTATGATATCCGCATGAAAAAGCCAAACGGCGGGGATTACCTGACAGATAAGGGCCTGCATACCATCGAGCACCTGTTTGCAACCTTTGCGCGCAACAGCGCTGCAGCAGACAGCGTGATCTATGTCGGCCCGATGGGCTGCCGGACAGGCTTTTATCTGCTGCTGCGCGATACGGTCAGCCGGATGGATGCGCTGCAGCTCGTAAAGGACAGCATGCAGTTTATCGTACACTTCACAGGCAAAATTCCGGGCAGCGAGCGCTGGGAATGCGGCAATTATCTGGAGCATGATCTGGCGGAGGCCAAGAAGGTCGCCGCCGATATGCTGGAGGTATTGAAGGACTGGAACGGGGAGAAGATGCGGTATGAAGTGTAATGGGACGATTGGCATCATTGCAGCGCTCGATTCAGAGCTCGCCAAGCTCCTGGCATGCACCGAGCAGGCCAGAACAGAGCAGCTCTACGGGCTTTCCTTTACCACGGGCACGCTCTGCGGGGTACCGGTGGTGCTCTCCAAGTGCGGCATCGGCAAGGTCAATGCTGCGCGCGGCACGCAGATCCTGATCGACCGCTTTTCCCCGGCAGCTATTATCAACAGCGGCATTGCAGGCGGTCTTGCACCGGGGCTTTCGGTCGGGGATGCGGTTGTAGCATCCGGGCTGGTGCAGCACGATTTTGATGTGTCGGTCTTTGGCCACGCGAGAGGCTATATGTGTACCGGAGAGCGGGACCAGGAGCCGACCGTCTACACGGCGGATCCGGAGCTGGCGGAGCTTCTGACGCGGGCAGCAGGTGAGACGCTTGGCCGGCAGCATGTGCACAGCGGTCTGATTGCAACCGGCGACCAGTTTATCTCCGGGGCAAAGAAGAAGGCGGAGTTGTATGACGTGTTCCGCGCGTCTGCCGCCGAGATGGAGGGTGGTGCAATTGCGCAGGCTGCGCAGCTGTCCGGCGTGCCGTTTGCCGTGCTGCGGACCATTTCCGATCTGGCCGACGGTACAGCGGCAGAATCGTATGACACATTTGAGCTACATGCGGCACAGGCCGCAGCGGCCACGCTGATGTGTGCGCTGACGCTGCTTGCAGCACAGACGCAATAGCAGAAAAAGGAGTGCTTGGAATGCGGAAAACGAACTCACACGAGTCGCAGCTGTTCCAGTTCCGGGGCAGGGTTTCGGCAAGCGCTGCCATTCCACTGGCGCTGGAGCATCTTGTGGCGATGATTGTCGGGTGTGTGACACCGGCGATTATGATTGCCGAGGCGGTTGGCCTTGGCAGTGCGGACCGCGTGCTTTTGATTCAGACGTCGCTTGTGATGTCAGCGGTCTGCACGCTGCTGCAGCTGTTTCCCATCGGCAAACGCTTTGGCTCCGGTCTGCCGGTCATTCTGGGCGTCAGCTTTGCCTATCTGCCGAGCATGCAGGCCATTGCAGCCACCGGCGGAGGCATTGCGGCAATTTCTGGCGCAATGCTGATCGGCGGCGCGGTCGCGGTGCTGGTCGGAATCCTTGTAAAGAAAATCCGTCTGCTGTTCCCGCCGGTCATTACGGGAACGGTGGTGTTCACCATCGGACTATCGCTGTATCCGACCGCAATCAACTATATGGCGGGCGGCGCTGGGAACACGGCGGAGGCGATTGCAGCGAAGGGGCTGCCGGCGGCAATGGTGTATGGCTCCTGGCAGAACTGGCTGGTGGCGGCAATCACACTTGCGGCTGTCATGCTCATCTCCCAGCACGGCAAGGGAATCTGCAAGCTGGCGTCGATTCTGCTTGGCATGGCGTTTGGCTATGTGGTCGCGCTGTGCTTCGGAATGGTCAGTTTCACGGATATCGGTCAGGCAGCATGGTTTGAGCTGCCGAAGCCGCTGCATTTTGGCATCAGCTTTGAGCCCTCCGGCTGCATTGCGCTGGCGCTGCTGTTTGCCATCAACTCCATCCAGGCCATCGGCGATTTCACGGCCACGACGGTCGGCGGCATGGGCCGGGAGCCGGAGGATCACGAGCTGCAGGGCGGCATTATCGCCTATGGCGTGGGCAATATGCTGGCGGCACTGTTCGGCGGTCTGCCGACGGCAACATATTCGCAGAATGTCGGCATTGTGACGAGCAACAAGGTGGTCAACCGGACGGTGTTTGCGCTGACGGGGGTATTTTTGCTGCTGGCCGGCGTGTCGCCGAAGTTTGCAGCTGTGCTGACAACCATTCCGCAGTGTGTGCTGGGCGGCGCAACGGTGACGGTGTTCTCCACCATTGCCATGACCGGCATGAAGCTGATCTCCTCGCAGGGCCTGACCGCGCGCAATACGACAATCGTGGGCCTGTCAGCGGCGCTCGGCGTGGGCGTGTCGCAGGCGAGTGCGGCGCTGTCCCAGTTCCCGGAGGCAGTGACGATGATTCTTGGCAAGTCGCCGGTTGTCATTGCGACACTGATGGCGGTGCTGCTCAATCTGATTTTGCCGAAAGAAGAAGGGTGACATGGCCCTTTTGGATGACAGAGCGTGTGTCTCCGACCGTGCGTCAGAAGCGGACGCATCTTCGTTTTTGTTTCTATAAGATGCGTTTTTTCAACATTTTCTTTTTTGTCCCGTCAAAAAAGAAAATATTGAGAAAAGAAAAAAGACGGCCGGGGGATTCCGATTTCCCCCGGACCCCTTAAAGCGGCCAAGAAAACCTCTTTGGTTTTCTTGGATCTTTCCCGCGTTGCCTGGAAGGCCAATGCGAATCCGTACTACCTGACCAATTTTGTTTGCAGTACGGATTTACTGCAGGTATTAAAACGCAACTGCCGTTATATTTGATGCCGAAATGACGGGCGGCGCGTAGTCAGATTTAGTAGGGTGAGGTGTTGCGATATGAGTTTTATCATATCCGGTTCTTGCCTGAACGCAGAGGCGGTATGCACCAAACCGTAACCCAGCGCCCCTTTTCTCCCCCCTCTTTTCCGGCAAGGCGGAAAAGAGGGGGCCGCCGGAGGCTGTGAGAATGGATGCTGTATACGAAAGAAGTCGTGTACCGGATTGGTACACGACTTTTTGGTATACATCAGTGTTCGGCTTTGGCTTCGCAGTACAGGCAGCGGTAAATCCGCTTGTCGCGGTCGGTCAGCTTGAATACCTGCGGCAGCTCCTGCTCCACGGAGGTGATGCAGCGTGGATTTTTGCAGCGGATGACGTTGGTAATGCGCTCCGGCAGCTTCAGCTGCCGCTTTTCCAGCCGCTTGCCGTCTTTGATGATGTTGACGGTGATGCCGGGATCGACATAGCCGATGACGTCCCAGTCGAGCTCAAGAATGCGGTCAATCTTGATGATGTCCTTGCGGCCCAGCTTGCCGCTGACAACATTTTTAAGCAGCGCCACGGAGCAGTCGAGCTTGTCAAGGCCGAGAATGTTGTAAAGCTCCATCGCCTTACCGGCGGAGATATGGTCAATGACGATACCGTTGGAAATTGCATCAATAATCATGGTTCAAACCCTCCTTAGTCAATACCGAGCAGCTTCAGAATCAGGGCCATACGGATATACCGGCCATTTTGCACCTGCTTGAAATAGCAGGCTCTGGGATCATCATCGACAGCAACGGAAATTTCGTTGACACGCGGCAGCGGATGCAGGATGCAAAGATCCGGCTTGGCGTTTGTGAGCTTTGCGGGGGTGAGGATGTAGCTGTCCTTCAGACGCAGATAGTCCTCCTCGTTGAAAAAGCGCTCCCGCTGGACGCGCGTCATGTAGAGAATGTCAAGCTGCGGCATGACCGATTCCAGATCCGTTGTCTGTTCGTATTCGATGTTGTTTTTCTTGAGTGCTTCGTTCTTGACGTAGCTCGGCAGCTTCAGCTCCTCCGGAGAAATGAGCACGATCTTGATGCCGGTGTAGCGGCTGAGCGCGCTGATGAGCGAATGGACGGTGCGGCCGAACTTCAGGTCGCCGCAGAAGCCGACGGTCAGATCGTGGAAACGGCCCTTTTCCCGCTGGATGGTCAGAAGATCGGTCAGCGTCTGGGTCGGATGGTTGTGGCCGCCGTCGCCGGCGTTGATCACGGGAACCATGGAGTGCATGGAAGCAACCAGCGGCGCGCCCTCCTTCGGGTGGCGCATGGCGATGATATCGGAATAGCAGCTGACGGTGCGGATGGTGTCTGCGACGCTCTCGCCCTTGGAGGCCGACGAGCTGGAGGCGGAGGAGAAGCCCAGCGTTTTGCCGCCGAGAGACAGCATGGCGGACTCAAAGCTCAGACGTGTGCGCGTCGAGGGTTCAAAGAACAAGGTGGCAAGGATCTTGCCGTCGCATTTGTGGGCATAGGCGGCGGGATGGTCAATGATGTCATTTGCCTTGGCGACGAGCTCGTCAATTTCCTGTGTGCTCAGCTGCAGAATGTCAATCAGGTGATTCATAATTAGTGGTTACCTCCAATCCAGGATTCGTCCGACGGATTGTTCCGGAACTGAATGAGCCGGGCAATATCGTCGGATCTGATGTACTTCTGTTCCGCTGCAACGGCAGCGATAACGTCAAAATTTGTCAGGCTGCAGTTTTTTACATGCTCCGCGGCCAGCCGCTCGAGCCCCTTCTGCATGCCGTAGGTGAAGATGCTGGCAACGCCCAAAACCTCGGCCCCGGCCTCGCGCAGAACGTTGACCACGTCCAGTACGCTGCCGCCTGTGGAGATGAGATCCTCAATGACGACAACCTTCTGACCCTTTTCCAGCCGGCCCTCGATCTGGTTCTTCCGGCCATGATCCTTGCCGGAGGCGCGGACATAGCCCATCGGCAGGCCCATCATCTGGGCGACGATGGCGGCGTGGGCGATGCCGGCGGTGCTGGTACCCATGAGGACTTCAACGTCCGGATATTCGCGGCGGACAACTTCCATAAGTGCGGTTTCTACCTCAGTGCGCACCTGCGGCGCGGTCAGAATAAGGCGGTTGTCGCAGTAAACGGGGCTCTTGATGCCGCTGGCCCAGGTAAAGGGCTCGTCCGGGCGGAAAAAGACAGCGCGGATCGACAGCAGATCCTCTGCAATGCGGCGTTCAACCTGTTCCATATGATTCTCCTTTCAGTCAGTGGGCGAGAATAAGTGTTTTCAGTTCTTCCGGGGATGCGGCCAGCGCGTCCGCGCCGGCACGCTCCAGCTCTTCCCGGCTGCCATAGCCATACAGCACGCCGATGGTGGCAAGACCGGCCTGATGGCCGCCCAGCACGTCATAGCTGCGGTCGCCGGCAAGCACCGCGCGGCGAAGGTCCCGGCAGTCCGCCTGCTGCAGCGCAGCGCGGACGACGTGAATTTTTTTACCGGCCTCCGGATCGTCCGGCGGCGCGCCGCAGATCCCGTCAAAGAAGGCGGCCAGCTGGAAATGCTCCAGTACCTTTTTTGCCATGTGCTCCAGCTTGGAGGTAGCGACATACAGCCTTTTGCCGTTTTCACGCAGCGCCTGCAGGCACTCCGGCACGCCGGGGTACGGCGCGTTGTCCAGCCAGCCCTGTTCCCGGTAATAGGCGCGGAAGGCGTCAACCGCATGCGGAACCGTCTCGGCAGGGAAATACTGTGCAAATGACTCGACCAGCGGCGGGCCGACGAAGAAGCCAAGCTCCTGCCAGCTGTGGGTGATGCCGAAAGTGCCGAGCGCGTATTGTGCGGCCTTCATGATCCCGGGGCCGGAGTCGGTCAGCGTGCCGTCGAGATCAAATAAAATGGTGTCCCAGCTCATCCGATAAACTCCTCTGCGCACCGGGCATAGGCGGCCACCGGATCGGCAGCCTGCGTGATGGGCCGTCCGACAACAATATAGTCAGAGCCGAGTGCGCGTGCCTTTTCCGGCGTGGTGATGCGTACCTGGTCGTCGGCCTTGGCGTCGGCAAAGCGGATGCCGGGCGTTACGGTGACAAAGCTGCTGCCGCAGGCGGCGTGGATGCTTCCTGCTTCGAGCGGGGAGCATACCACACCGTCAAGACCGGCCTCCATGGCGTTTTTCGCGTAATTGATGACTACGTCGGACAGCGGCTTGTCGATGCCGATTTCCTGCGTCATGCTCTGCTGGCTGGTGGAGGTCAGCTGCGTGACGGCGATGAGCAGCGGGCGCGTGCCGTCAGCGCGGGTCAGGCCCTCAAGAGCGGCGGTCATCATGGCGCGCGTGCCGGCGGCATGCAGATTCACCATGTCCACATCCAGAGAGGACAGGACGGCCATTGCCTTTTTGACGGTATTGGGGATGTCGTGCAGCTTGAGGTCGAGAAAAATTTTGTGGCCTCTGGCCTTGATTTCGCGGACAATCTGCGGGCCCTCGGCGTAAAACAGCTCCATGCCGATCTTCACAAACGGCTTTTTGCCGGTGAAGCGGTCGAGAAATGCAAGCGTCTTTTCTCTGCTGTCAAAATCCAGTGCAATGATAACGTCCTTACCCATGGTGTGCGCCTCCTATAATTTCATGTAGATCATTGATGTTGTATTGCTGCATGACCTGCGGCAGGTCCCGGATGATATCCCGGCAGGCGTAGGGGTCAACAAGATTGGCTGCGCCAACCTCAACAGCAGCCGCACCGGCCAGCATCAGCTCGATCACGTCTGCTGCGCTCGATACACCGCCCATCCCGACAATTGGAATCCGGACTGCTTCATAGACCTGCCAGACCATCCGGACCGCGAGCGGGAAAATGGCCGGGCCGGACATGCCGCCCGTCGTATTGGCCAGAAGCGGACTGCGACGGCGCAGATCGATGCGCATGCCCATCACGGTGTTGATGAGGCTCAGCGCATCCGCGCCGGCATCCTCGCAGGCCTTTGCAATGTCTGTGATGCTGGTCACGTTTGGCGAAAGCTTGACGATGACCGGCTTTTTGACGGCGTCCTTTACGGCGCGTGTGACTCTGGCGGCCGACTGCGGATCGGTGCCGAAGCTCATGCCGCCGCCGTGCACATTCGGGCAGGAGATGTTGACCTCCAGCCAGCCAACCTGCTGGCAGGCGTCAAGCTTCTGACAGACCTCGACATACTCATCGAGGCAGAAGCCGCTGACGTTGGCCATGACTGGCTTGTGAAAGACTGCGGCAAGCTTCGGGAGCTCTGTGTCGATCACGGCGTCCACGCCGGGATTCTGCAGGCCGACAGCGTTGAGCATGCCGGAGGGGCATTCGGCAATGCGCGGCTGGGCGTTGCCGATGCGCGGCTGGCGTGTCGTACCCTTGAAGGAGAATGTGCCGAGACAGTTGATATCGTACAGCTCGGCAAATTCATGGCCGTAGCCGAACGTGCCGCTGGCGGGGATAATGGGGTTGTCAAGCCGGATTCCGCAGAGTGTCGTCTGTGTGCTTACCATACAAGCGCCTCCTTTTTGAACACGGGCCCTTCCCGGCAGACGCGTTTCGGGCCGTCCGTGGTTTCGATGGTGCAGCCCATGCAGGCACCGAAGCCGCAGCCCATCCGCGCCTCAAGGCTGAGAAAGCCGGGCTTTTCCGAGGCGCGGCACAGCGCACGCAGCATCGGCATGGGACCGCAGGCGCAGAAGCTGTCATAGGCGTTGGGCAGTGCGTCTGTGACGAAGCCACGCACGCCGCGGCTGCCATCGGCAGTGGCCAGGATCGTTTGTATGCCGAGCGCAGTAAATTCCGATTCATAGAAAATTTCATCGGCGCGGTTGAAGCCGAGAATGGCAACAGGCGTTTTGCCGGCGGCAAGCAGCCGCTTGGCAAGACCATACATGGGCGGCACGCCGATGCCGCCGCCGATGACGAGCGTTTTTTCGCCGCAGGCAGCGGTGTCAAAGCCGTTGCCGAGCCCTGTCAGCGCCTGAAGCGTCTGGCCCGCACGGCAGCTGGCAAGCCAGTCTGTGCCGCGTCCGACGATTTTATATAGGATGGTGACGCTGTTTTCATCCCAATCGCAGACCGACAGCGGTCTGCGCAGGAAAAAGCCGGGGAGCTTCAGCTCCAGGAACTGGCCCGGCGCAGTGATGGCGGCGGTGGAGCCTGCCAGATGCAGCCGGTACACATCCTTGGTCAGCGCGGTATTTTCAAGAATGGTATAGGAAACTTCGGTCAAAGCGATTCCTCCTTCCAGACCGGCTTGCCGCCGATCATGGTCAGCACGCATGTGCCATAGAGCGTCTGTCCGGCAAATGGGGTGGCCCGGCCCATGCTCAGAAAGTGCTCCGGGTCGACGGTGCAGGATTGCCGCAGATCAAATGCAGTCAGATCCGCGGGCTGCCCCTCGGCCAGCGGTGTGCCGCAGCCAAAGCGTGCAGCCGGCGCGTCATGCAGAAGCGTAAGCAGCTGCGTGAGCGTCAGAAGCCCGGGCTTCACCAGATGGGTGTAGCAGGCGGCAAAGGCAGTTTCCAGCCCGACAACGCCCATGGCGCTCTTTTCAAGACCGCGGGATTTTTCCTCCCGGCTGTGCGGCGCGTGGTCGGTGGCGATCATGTCGATGGTGCCGTCAAGCAGCCCCTCGATCAGCGCCTGTCGGTCGGCTGCGTCCCGCAGGGGCGGGTTCATTTTGAAGCGGCCATCCTCCTGCAGATCGTCCTGCGTGAATACCAGATAATGCGGCCCCGTCTCACAGGTGACGTTGACGCCGCGGCGCTTGGCCTCGCGGATCAGGGCAACGCTTTGCCGTGTGGAGACGTGGCAGACGTGGTAAGCGCAGCCGGTTTCCTCCGCCAGCCGGAGATCCCGCGCAATCGGGCCCCACTCACTTTCCGAGCAGATGCCGCGGTGACCATGGGCCCGCGCGTAGGCGCCGTCATGGATGCAGCCGCCGCGCAGCAGGCTGTTGTCCTCACAGTGGGCGGCAAGAAGCTTGCCGAGCCGTCTGCATTCGAGCATGGCCTCCCGCATGCGGCTTTCCGATTGTACGCCCTTGCCATCATCAGAGAATGCAATGACGTCCGGGGCCATGGCTGCCAGGTCTGCCAGCTGCAGCCCCTGCTCGCCGCGTGTAATCGCGCCGTAGGGGTGGACGTGCACGTTCGCGTGCGCCCGGATGATTGCCAGCTGCGTGTCCAGCGACGCGCGGCAGTCGGGCACAGGGTTCAGATTCGGCATGCTGCAGACGTGGGCAAAGCCGCCGTGTGCAGCGGCCATGGTGCCGGAGGTAATTGTCTCCTTATAAGAAAATCCCGGTTCACGAAGATGTACATGGACATCAACGAAACCGGGAAATAAAACAGCGGTATGGAGATCAATAGAAACAGTATCAGCGGGACAGGAAACACGAGCACCAATGGAAACAATTTTTCCGTCTGAAATAAAAACTTCAGCCGGACGGAGCATGCCGCCCTGCAGGATCTGTGCGTTTTTGAGCCGGTAGCGCATAGCAGTTCCTCCCGTTTTTTTAGAGTTCGATGTATTATACGGGCAAATGCTGTGCTTGTCAAGCTTTTTTTACAGGCGCTTTACACCGAAAGCGTGTGATAGACCTCGCCGCTCAGCGTTTTCCAGCAGAACGTTCCGGCCTCCAGCGTCATGTAGCTGTGTGCGCTGCCGTTTTTCGGGATGGAGGTGGAGCCGGGGTTCAGATAGAGGTTGTTGTCGCCAAAGGGCTCCCAGGCAGGAATATGCGTGTGGCCGTGCAGCAGAATATCGCCCGGGCAGAGAGGCGGCTGGTGCGCAGTGTTGTAGACATGTCCGTGCGTCGCATAGATCAGGCGGCTGCCGAGCGGCAGGATGCAGTAGTCCGCGAGGATGGGGAAGGTGAGCACCATCTGGTCGACCTCGGTGTCGCAGTTGCCGCGCACGCAGAACAGGCGCTCGCGCCGCGCGTTGAGCATGGCCAGAACCTGTTTGGGGGCGTAGCCGTCCGGCAGATCGTTGCGCGGACCGTGATAGAGAATGTCGCCCAGCAGCAGGAGCCGGTCCGCCCCCTCGCGGTCAAAGGCATCCAGCATTTGCTGGCAGAAGCTGGCGGAGCCATGGATATCGGATGCAATCATCAGTTTCATCGTGCAGATTCCTTTCTGGATGGAAGTAAAAGTAAATGAGGATGGCGGCGGACGGTTACGGGTGCAGACGCTTTTTTCTGCGGGTATAAAAACGTGCAAGACGACCGAGCAGCACGTCATACAGCAGAAACAGCGCAAGGCCCAGTACGGCAGTTGCCCACAGCATCCAGGGGGCGGAGCCGGACAGCTCAGAGACGACGCTGCCGAGCCGCAGGACAAAAATCAAAAACGCATAGTCTGCCCCCACGGCCAGCACGGCAAGTGCCAGCTTGCAGCAGGGCCGCGCAAGGGGGCGGCGGATGCAGTCAAGCTTCGGCTTGACGAGCGGGTAGTAGCCAAGAAAGACGTACAGCATGGCGGCCTCTTTATCCGGGCCCAGCAGCGCGCCAAGAATTGCGACGGCCGCATAGCAGCTCCACGCTACAGCCGGGCGGCAGCTCTCGCGCACAGGCAGCAGAATGGCCGAGGCCAGGATCGGGCAGGCATACAGAGCCAGCGGCACCACGCCGCCGAGGCACAGCAGCACCACACCCAGCGCAGCGAATACACCGCCGAAGGCAATTTCTTTTGCGGAGGCGTTCATGACATGGCTCCTTCCTGACAGGTCTGACCCTGTAATTATAGCAGAAGAAGCGCAGGAAAAAAAGAGGCGGAGAACGCAATTTGTCCAACCCCATACAGGAGGGACGACCCTGTGCACCTGCCGGTGCAAACAGACGCAAAAAAGCCTTGACAGAAAAGGTTAGAGATGTTAAACTATAGGACGATTAGAGGAGACTAACCGAGGCGGCGGAGCCGGACCCGGGCGGCTGCTCTGCGGCGACGGGAAAGCACGCCGAAGCTTTCAACGGGAGGTTAGAGATGTCTAATTCAAAATACAGTCTGACACCATCTGCAATTAAATATTTGCTGGCGCTTTTGGAGCTATGTCAGCCGGATAAGGGCGCACGCTGCATGGATATTGCGGAATATTTGCAGGTGACAAAGCCGAGCGTGCATTCCATGATCTGTAATCTGTGCCAGAGCGGGCTGGCAGAAAAGAAAAAATATGGCGCTGTGTTTTTGACAGAGCAGGGGCATGCGGAGGCCGAGCGCTACGCAGCATGTTATACGCTGCTGCTTGGGCGGCTGCATGATGCGCTGGGGCTGACGGATGAGGCGGCGCGCAGCGCGGCATGTGCGGTGCTGGCGCAGCTGACGGACGAGCTGCCGGAGCTGGAAAAGCGGCTGGGCGCGCAGGCGTCATAACAAAGGAAAGCTTGGATATCGCTGCAGAGAAAGGAATGGGCTTTATGGAGCTTCTGACATCGGTATTGGTTGCCGGCGGCGTGTGCGTGTGCGTCGGGGCAATCAAGGCAATCTGCAAGAAGATCAGCAGAGAAAAATAAGGGAAAACCGCCTGGGGGCCCACTTTGTCGGTTCCCAGGCGGTTTTGGAAAGATTTGAAATTTTCAACCTGGTTATGCCCGATTTTTCCTTTTGTCCCAGCGGCAGCGTCGCTGGCTAGTTGTTAAGAAAGAGTAAGTTTCTCTCGCCGAATCGATATTATTTTTCAACATTTTCTTTTTTGATTCGTCAAAAAAGAAAATATTGAGAAAAGAAAAAAGACGACCGGGGGGATTCCGAATTTCCCCCCGGAACCCCCTTGAAGCGGCCAAGAAAACCGCTTCGGTTTTCTTGGATCTTTCCCGCGCGGGTCGTAAGACCAATGCAAATCCGTACTGCGCAGCAAATTTTGTTGGCAGTACGGATTTTCTGCAATGATTAAAACGTAACTGCTGCCAGATTTGATCCCGATATGACGGGCGGCGCGTAGTCAGATTTAGTAGGGTGACTTGGTGCGATATGAGTTTTACCAAATCTGTTTCTTGCCTAAATTCAGAGGCGGTAGGCACCAAACGTAACCTAGCGCCCCTTTTCTCCCCTATCTTTTCCGGCAAGGCGGAAAAGATAGGGCCGCCGGAGGCTGAACATTGTGATCGTGTGATCGTCCGACTGGAAACTGCGCGGCAAGCTGGCGCTGCTGCTTACTCGGCTTTTCGTCCCAACTGATAGAACGCGACCGCGCTGGCCGCAGCAACATTCAGGGAATCCACCCCATGCCACATGGGGATACGTACCGTATAATCGCATGCAGCGATTGTCTGCGGGGCCAGCCCATCACCCTCTGTGCCAAGCACGACGGCCAGCTTTTCCTGCTGCAGGAGCCTGGGATCATCCAGACGTACGCAGTTATCGCGCAGCGCCATGGCAGCCGTGCAGAAGCCGAGTGTATGCAGAAGCTCCGGCCAGCCCTCCTCCGGCAGATATGCCCAGGGCACCTGAAATACCGTGCCCATGCTCACGCGGATGGCGCGCCGGTAGAGAGGATCGCTCCCGGCGCTTGTCAGCAGTACCGCATCCATGCCGAGCGCTGCCGCGGAGCGAAAGATGGCGCCGATGTTCGTCGGGTTCATCACATTTTCCAGAACGGCGACACGCAGCGCGTCCCGGCAGATATCCTCCGGGCGCAGCAGGGCCGGGCGCTTCATGGCGCAGAGCATGCCGCGCGTGAGATGAAAGCCCGTGAGCTTTGTCAGCACGTCCAGCTCCGCGGCAAAGACCGGGACGTCCGGGCACCGGGCCAGAAGCGTGGCGCCCTTGCCCGCAATGTGTTTTTTCTCCATCAAAAATGACACCGGCACACACCCGGCGTCCAGCGCGCGGCCAATGACAAGCGGGCTCTCCGCCACGAACAGCCCAGCGGAGGGATCGGCTCGGTTTACAAGCTGATTTTCGGTCAGCCGCGCGTAAATATCCAGCTCCGGCGCTGCAAAATCTGTAATTTCTCTGATATCCATAGATCTGTCCCTCGTACTTTCGTGCTGCTATTATATATCACCCGGCTGGTGCTTGACAAGCGCGGACATGGATTTTATAATCGCATAATCACAGGAGATTAGAAGAAAGCAGGAAACTATATATGTATCAGCTTGTGATTTTTGATCTGGATGGAACGCTGCTCGACACGCTGGAGGATCTGAAAAACAGCGTCAATTACGCGCTCGGCACGCAGCAGCTGCCGCCGCGCACACTCGATGAGGTGCGGCGCTTCGTTGGCAACGGGATCCGCAACCTCTGTGAGCGGGCAGTGCCGGCCGGCACGCCGGCGGAGGTGACGGACGCGGTGTTTGCCGCGTTCAATCCGCACTATGCAGTCCACTGCGCCGATGATACCAAGCCGTATGCGGGCGCGCTTGGCGTGATGGAGCAGCTGCGCCGCGACGGCGCACAGCTTGCCGTCGTATCCAATAAATCGGATTATGCGGTTCAGACGCTGGCCGCACAGTATTTCCCAGGACTTTTGGATGCGGCAGCGGGCGCGAAGGACGGCGTGCGGAAAAAGCCGTACCCGGACGCGGTGTTTGCCGTGATGGAGCAGCTGCATGCGGACCGGGCAGGGACCGTGTATATCGGCGACTCTGAGGTCGATATCGAAACGGCAAAAAATGCCGGCCTGCCGTGTATTTCGGTCAGCTGGGGCTTCCGCAGCAGACAGCTTCTGGAGCAGGCCGGGGCAAGCTGCATCTGTGAGGACATGCAGCAGATGTACCGTGCAATTCAGGCAGGCTGAAGGAAAAATAACCGGAGTCCAGGAAATCGGGATCGCCGATATCCGGGCTCCGGTTTTTATCTTTATCTTATGCGTGCTTGAGAGCCTGCACAAATGCACCACGGTCGGCAGCCCTGAAAAAGGCGCTGCCTGCAACCAGTACGTCTGCGCCTGCAGCCACGCAGGCCGTGGCTGTCTGTTCTCCGACGCCGCCGTCGACCTCCAGCTGGCAGCCGGGGTTCTTCTCCTGAATGTATGCGCGAATTTTTTCCACCTTCGGCATCATGTCTGCCATGAAGCTCTGTCCGCCGAAGCCTGGCTCCACGGTCATGACGAGGATCAGGTCAACCAGCTCCACATACGGCAGCACAGCCTCTGCCGGCGTCTTGGGCTTGACGCAGATGGCTGGCTTCTTGCCGCAGGCGCGGATGGTGCGGATGGCCTCCAGCGTATGCTCCGGCGTATCGGCCTCAAGATGGACGGTCAGAATATCGGCACCCGCCTGGCAGAAACGCTCCACATAGCGGACCGGGCGGTCAATCATCAGGTGTACGTCCAGGGTAAGGTCCGTAATCCTGCGGATCGCGGACACAATGGGCAGGCCAAAGGAAATGTTGGGAACAAACAGCCCGTCCATAACGTCAATATGTACATAATCGGCGCCGGACTGCTTGACCGCATCGATATCATGCTGCAGGTTGGTAAAATCAGCGGCCAGAATGGATGGGGAAACTCGAATCATAAAAATGCCTCCTGATTTGGGTTGGATTCTTCGTTGCGCTGCACAGCCGGAGGGCGGGCAGCATAGAAAGAAACAGGGGCCGCGAAGCCGGACGCATCCACGCAGGGCTGCGGCGCCTCCGATCCGGAGATGCAGCATGCAGCTCCGGATATTCGGGATCGTGTATGATTATACTGTGTGTGCGGGCGCGTGTCAATTGCGGCTGCAGTTGACTTTTCATACACGCTGAGATACTATATTAGAAACAGAGAATTGGATACTTTAGGAAAATGCGCGAAAGGGACCGCGAGATGAACGACAAGAAACAGAAAAACCAGAAAAAGCGTTCCGTGCTGCCGATCTATGCCATCGGAATTGTGTGGCTGCTGTCGATCGGAAAGCTGGGCACACTGCGCGGGATCCTCTCCTGCGTGATTGTATCCGTTGGTGTGTTCTGGCTGCTGCGCGCGGTGTGCAAGGGAAAAAAGGATCCGGAGGCGCAGTCGGCTGGGACCGCAGAGCAGCCGGCTCCGGAGCCAGCTGCCGGGCAGGCAGCAGAGCAGAAGAAGCCGGAACAGAAGGACGAGCCGAAGCTTTCGCCGGAACTGCAATCGGTGATCCATCAGGGGAACCAGTCCATTGCCAAGATCCGCAAGCTCAACGACGAGATTCCTGACGAGCGCATGAGCGCGCAGATTGATCTCATTGAGCGGCTGACGGCGCAGATTTTTGACTGTGTGCGCGAGCACCCGGAGAAGCTGGGCCAGATCCGGCAGTTTTTGAATTATTATCTGCCGACGACCATCAAGCTCATGGAGCAGTATGTGACGCTGCAGAACCAGCAGCTCAAGACCCGGAATATTGAAGATGGCATGCAGAAGATCGAAGCGCTGCTCGACAAGGTGATTGTGGCCTTCCGCAGGCAGCTTGATGCGCTGTTTGCATCCGACGTTGTCGACATTACCGCGGATATCCGCGTGATGGAGCAGATGATGGCCAGCGAGGGCCTGACAGACAAGCCGGATTTCCAATAAACAATACAGGAGGAAATACAGATGGAAGAGTATATTCCCCAGCTGACCCTGACGCCGGAGCTTGATGCGCAGGCACAGCCGGAAGTGAAAAAAGAGGCAGATCTTATTGAGCAGGCACAGGCCGCGCCGGAGGCGGGGCCGGATCTGTCTGCCCTGTCCGAGGCGGAGCAGCAGGCAGTTTTGACGTTTGCCAAGCAGATCGACCTGGAAAACGCGCAGCAGATTCTGGAATACGGCGCGTCCGCGCAGAAGAATATCGCAGATTTTTCCGAGACAGCGCTGGCAAAGGTCAAGACAAGTGATCTCGGTGAAATCGGCACAATGCTTTCCGGGCTGCTTGTGGAGCTCAAAACCATGGACGAGCCAGAGAAAAAGGGCATTTCCGGCCTGTTCCGCAAGGCCAAGGTCAACGCGCAGGAGCTCAAGAGCCGCTACGCCGCGGCAGAGGTGAATGTTGACCGGATTTCCGGTGAGCTCGAAAAGCACAAGCTGACGCTCATGAAGGATGTTGCGGTGATGGATCAGATGTATGACCGGAACCTGCAGTATTTCAAGGAGCTGACCATGTATATCCTGGCCGGACGGAAAAAGCTGGCCGAGGCGCGCGCCACGACGCTGGCTGAGCTGCGCCGGAAGGCGGAGGCATCCAGCCTGCCGGAGGATGCACAGGCCGCCAACGACTTTGAAAATAAGTGCCAGCGCTTTGAAAAAAAGCTGCATGATCTGGAGCTGACGCGCATGATCTCTTTGCAGACTGCGCCGCAGATCCGCATGATCCAGAATAACGACACGGCCATGATGGAGAAGATCCAGACCTCCATTCTCAACACCATTCCGCTCTGGAAAAACCAGATGGTGCTGACGCTTGGCATCGAGGATTCGCGCCGCGCCATGCAGGCGCAGCGGCAGGTCACCGATATGACCAATGCACTTCTGCAGAAAAATGCGGACATGCTGCATATGGCGTCCGTGGAGACGGCCAGGGAGGCCGAGCGCGGCATTGTCGATATGGAAACGCTGAAGCATACAAACGAGCAGCTCATCTCTACGCTCGATGAGGTGATGCAGATCCAGTCCGACGGCGCGAAGCAGCGCCAGCAGGCGGAACAGGAACTCAGACGGCTGGAGGGAGAGCTGAAGCAGAAGCTGCTGCAGAACCGCAGCTGACGAAGGAGCAGGCATGAAATTTTTTCAGAAAACAGGCGTGGCGGTCACAATCACGGTGATTGCCGTGATTGCGGCGCTTGTCATTGGTTTTTTGCCAACGCTGCAAAAAAGCAATACGCCGGAAGCCGTGCCGGAGATTGTGCAGAGCGCACAGGACAGCGCACAGCAGACGGAGCAGTCCGGGCAGAGCGCGTCCACATCGCAGACAGCGGGCGACGAGTCCATCGGCAACCAGTATATCCGCGATGAGGCCGGTCTGCTGAGCAAGAGCGCGGAAAACAAGATCAAGCAGTATAACGACAAAATCTATAGCAAAACGGGCACGCACATTGCCATTCTGACCGTGTCGGATACGGGCGGCATGTCGCTGGAGAGCTATACAGGCAGCCGCTTTGATACGATGGGGCTGAGCGAGTCGGATATGCTGTTTGCCGTCGACACCTCGACGGAAACATGGTACGTGACGACAGGCGCAAATGTTTCCGATTATACGGACAGCTCGCTGGAGAGCATTTTCAGAAACGGCTTCTCCGGGATTCTGGACAGTGATGCGGATGACGCGGCAGAGTCTTTGTACAAGCAGCTCTACAGCTGGTGCGAGAGCAATCTCACCGGCCAGCAGACCGTAGTGACGGCGGAGCCGCAGATCCGCAAGCGGAAAAGTCTGATTGGCACCATCATCACGCTGCTCGTGATCTATTGGATTCTCAAGGCAATTTTCGGATCCGGCCGCCGTGGCGGCGGCTCGGGCGGCGGATTTTTGTCCGGACTGTTTTTGGGCTCGATGTTCTCCGGCCGTCACAGAGGCCCCGGACCGCGTCCGGGTCCTGGCCCGCGTCCCGGCC
Source organism: uncultured Oscillospiraceae bacterium (assembly GCA_934636305.1). Classification (GTDB taxonomy): domain Bacteria; phylum Bacillota; class Clostridia; order Oscillospirales; family Oscillospiraceae; genus CAG-170. The sequence goes on along the minus strand of CAKUAM010000004.1, from coordinate 5,963 downwards.
CAAGACCGGGCGGCTTTGGCGGGGGATCCAGAGGCGGCTTCGGAGGGGGCCGCGGCGGCTTTGGCGGCGGACGGCACTGAAAAATAAAATTTTCCAGCATACCGCAGCGCTGCCTGCACATACTAGTTCCGAACCTTAAAAAGGAGGAATTTGTATGAGCTTCGCAAACGAAAAAGCCAACCACGCTATTGAATGTCATGTAACCCAGTGCAACAACCACTGCGGCTGTGAGGATTACTGCAGTCTGGATCGGATCTGCGTCGGTACGCATGAGGCCAATCCTAAGGTAGATCAGTGCACGGATTGCCTGTCGTTCGTGAAAAAGTAAGCACACAGCAAAAAGACCTGCCGGATACCGGCAGGTCTTTTTGCGCATCCGGCAGAGCTGCAGCGACAGTTGGTTTTCCTCCAGCGGATCAGAAACGGCCACGCCAGAACGAGCCATCGTAAACGATGTCTCTGATCCTCTGTGCCCGTTTCCTCCTTTCCAACCAGCGCCTGCGTCGCTGGTTGGTTGCCGGAAAAGATGGGGCCGCCGGCGGCTGAACAAAGTTGAAGATTTCGGAAATAGCCCATCCGTTTTAAGCTATTTTTGCAGCATAGTGGTGGAAAATCTGTAAAAGCTACTGAAAAGGAGGAATACGGATGCTGATTTCACTCATTCGCGCTGTGATTTTGTACCTGGCGCTGATTCTGGCTGTGCGCCTGATGGGCAAGCGGCAGCTTGGCGAGATGGAACCGATGGAATTTGTTGTGACAATGCTGATTGCCAATCTGGCGGCCGTGCCGATGCAGGAGACGGGCACGCCGCTGCTGGCGGGGCTTCTGCCGATTCTGGTGGTCCTGAGCGTGGAGCTGGTTTTGTCTGTGCTGAGCTATAAGAGCGTGTCCATGCGGCGGTTTCTCTGCGGGAAGCCGGTGATTCTGATTGAAAATGGACGGCTGCTGCAGGATAATCTCAAAAAAACACGCGTCAATACGGATGAATTGACGGAATATCTGCGTATTCAGGGTATCACGGATCTGGCGCAGGTACAATATGCGATTTTGGAGACGAGCGGTGCAATCTCCACATTTTTATACCCCAAATACGAGCCGGCTGCGGCCAAGGATGCCGGTGTCCAGGTCAAGGCGCGTAAGCTGCCGGTGACGGTGATTGCCTCCGGAAAGCTGCTGCGGCAGAATCTGCCGCTCATCGGAAAAGATGAGGCATGGGTGCAGACGCTGCTGCGCGGCTACGGATGCCGGGTGGAGGATGTATATCTGCTGACGAGCGAACCGGATGGCAAGCTGTATTTTGCAGCGAGACAGGAGCAGACAAAATGAAGCATATATGGATGGCGCTGGCGGTTTTCGCGCTGACGCTGGCAATTGGCCTTATGTCCGTGTTCTATGTCCGCGCCGTGGGGGAGCAGACCAACCGGTTTCTGGAGCAGTCGCAGCAGCAGATTCTGCGCGAAGATTATGCGGCTGCGCAGGAGCTTCTGCAGAAGGCCAAAGCTGCCTGGGAGGGACGGCTGACGATCCTCGGTATTTTCCTTCACCATGAGGAGGCCGATGAGGTGATGGCGCTTTTTGCGCAGATGGAGGCGTTTGTGTTGCTGCAGGACGCGGATGATTATCTGGCGGCGTGCGGCGAGCTCACCGCGCGCATCGCGCACATCCGGGATATGGAGCTGCCGAAGCTTGAAAATGTACTGTAGAGCGGAAGAAAAGCCCGCACCGGCTGCGCAGCCGGTGCGGGCAAATGTCAGTGTTGTTATTTCATTGACGGTTCTGCGGGCCGTTATCGTTCTTCCAGAATTTTATTGAGCTCACGCATGAAGCTGTCAATGTCCTTGAACTGCCGGTAGACCGATGCAAAGCGGACATAGGCAACCTCGTCGAGCGGCTTGAGGCGCTCCATAACAAGCTCCCCGATTTTCTCAGTGGAAATTTCGCGGTCGAGCGAGTTCTGGATGGCCTGTTCGATTTCATCTGTGGCGCGTTCCAGCTCAGCCAGCGGCACGGGGCGCTTTTCGCAGGCGCGAAGCATACCGTTGAGAATTTTATTGCGGTCGAAGGACTGGCGGTTGCCCTCCCGCTTGATGACGACAATCGGCAGACTTTCGACGGTTTCATATGTGGTAAAACGCTTCTGGCATTGCAGACACTCCCGGCGGCGGCGGATACTCAGCCCATCGTCGGAATGGCGGGAATCAACGACCTTGCTCTCCTGATAGCCGCAGTACGGACACTTCATGGTGAAAACTCCTCTCCTCTTGCGCACGTGGCCAATTTCTGCTATGATTGTAGCAAAAATCTGTGCCATTGTCTACTGCCTGCCGGCAGACTCCGACAGAAAAACCGGCGCTTAGAGCCAATCCTGCAGTACATCGTGCAGCGATTCCGGCGTGACGGCGTAATAGGCCAGTTGGTCGATGAGGGTGAAGATGCGCGTGCCGAGCATGGTGATGCGCGGGATCCCGGCATAGCTCTGGCCCGCGTCGCTTTTGGCAAGCACCTCCACGCCGTAGCATTCTGCGCAGCCGCCGAGCAGGCTGTCATTGAGCAGATAGTACTCCAGATGCAGGCGGTTCCCCGTTTGCGTTTTGATGTCCTTTGTGCAAATCAAGCTTTTATTTCTCATTCTTTTTCCCTCCCATATGTATTGAAGCATACCTTTTTCCATTCGAAAACAGAAATTAACCGCAGTTTTTACGGCCATTCGACAATTCTCCGGATCCCTTCGGCACAGTTTCACAAACAGGGGGGCTGCTTTTCGGCAAAAAGGACGAAGCGAGGAGTGGGAATTGTCGAAAACTTTTTGTCATAGGAGGGGGAGCTTGTGAGCAATCAAGCGCGCTTTCTTCCGGTGATCCGCCGTGTGACGGCTATGCGGATCCCGATTTATGCCGGCAATGCCTCGTTTTTTCTTCTGCTGTCGGTGTTCCCGATTCTGAGTCTGCTGCTGTCGCTGCTGCCGTATACATCTTTGACGGTGGAGCATTTGCTGGGCTTCTGCAGGGAGATCGTTCCGGCGTGGATGCTGCAGGTGCTGGAGTTTTTTGTGCGGACCATCTACACGTCGAGCTCGGCGGCCATTGTCTCCCTGAGCGCGGTGCTGACGCTCTGGTCGGCGTCCAAGGGGATGCTGAGCTTACTGTATGGGCTTGACGCTGTCGCAGAGGTGCGGGAGACGCGCAGCTATCTGAAGCGGCGGCTTCTTTGTGTGGTGTATACGGTTGGAATGCTGGCGGCACTTGTTCTGACGCTGGGACTGTATGTTGTGGGGCGGGATGTGCTGGCATTTTTGCGCGTGCATGGATTTGCGCTTGCGGCGGTGCTGGAGACGGTTATGAGGCACCTGCATCTGTACTCGCTCATTTTGCTGACGCTGCTGTTCGCGGGGATTTTTCTGGCGCTGCCGGATACCAGACGCAGACTGCTGCATGTGCTGCCGGGCGCTGCCGGTGCGGCATGCGCATGGGTGATTTTTTCAGAGCTTTATTCGCTCTATGTCAATCATATCGCCAAGGCCTCGACGCTCTATGGCAGCCTCTCGGTGCTGCTTCTGATGCTGCTGTGGCTGTACAGCTGTATGTCCATTTTGTTTTACGGTGCGCTGGCCAACCATGTGCTCTTTGACTGGCGCGCGAAGGAGGACGGATGTTCGGATACGTGATCGCGGAGCTTTCGCGGCTGACGCCGGAGCAAGCCGCGCGCTATCACAGCGTCTACTGTGGGCTTTGCCGGGCGCTGCGCCGGCAATACGGCGCAGTGTCTGCGCTGACGCTTACCTATGACATGACGTTTCTGACGCTGCTTTTAAGCGCGCTTTATGAGCCGGAGGAGATACACGGGGAGGCGTGCTGTGTGCGCCACCCGACCAAGAAGCAGCCGTGGACGCAGACGGCCTTCACGGAGTATGCCGCGGCAATGAACTGCCTGCTGGCATATGAGAACTGCCGGGACGACTGGAACGACGAGAAAAAGCTCTCTGCAGCCTGTGCGGCAGGTGTACTGAACCGGCAGGCGAAGAAGGCCGCGGCGGCCTATCCCGCGCAGGCGCAGGCCATCCGGCAATCGCTTGCGGCGCTTGTACGCGCGGAGGAGGACCGGCATGCGTATTCTGAGCTGCCGGCGAACGCGTTCGGCGAGCTGATGGCAGCGCTTTTTACTGTCCGGGAGGACCGCTGGCAGCCGCTTCTGGCGCAGTTCGGGCGGAGCCTTGGCGCGTTTATCTATTTTATGGATGCGGCCTGTGATCTGGACAAGGACAGGAAAACCGGACAGTATAATCCCCTGCGGCTGCTGGGCGTCCGGTCCGGGGCGGAGTTCCGGCCGCAGCTGGAGCTGCTGATCGGCGATGCGGCTGCGGCCTATGAGGCCCTTCCCATTGTGCAGGACGCAGCACTTTTACAGAACATACTCTATTGCGGCGTCTGGACGCAGTTTGCAGCCCATTTTTCGCCGCGCGGGCAGGAGGAACCCCATACATGATCGACGATCCCTACAGCATTCTCGGACTCACACCCGACGCCACAGACGAGGAGGTCAAGCGCGCCTATCGCGCGCTGGCAAAAAAATATCATCCGGATATGAATCCGGGCGACGCACACGCGGCGGAAATGATGAATAAAATCAACGCGGCGTATGACCAGATCAAAAATCCGCAGCAGCGCACCACCACGCAGCAGCGGCAGGCCTACGAGGATCCATTTGCCGGCTGGTACCGCCAGGGCTATCAGCGCAGCTATGGCGGTCAGGGCAGCACGGATCCGCTGGAATCGGCCAGACGCTATTTGTTTATACAGGAATACGCGCGGGCGCTGCAGGTTCTCATGACAGTGCCGGAGGCGCAGCGGACCGCACAGTGGTATTATATGGCGGCAGTCGCCAACACCAACCTGGGCAACCGCGTGCTTGGCTTTGAGCAGATCAACCGCGCCTGTACCATGGATCCGGCAAACGCCGAGTATGCCGCCGCACGGGAGCAGATCCGCATGAACGGCGCAGCCTACCAGAACCGGCAGGCGGGCTTCGGCTTTGGCGATGTCAATCTCAGCCGCGGCTGCTGCGGCCTGTGCGCAGCGCTGCAGGTGGCCTCCTGTCTGTTCGGGCGCGGAGGCTGCCCGGTGATCTTGTGCTGCTAAGGTGTATCTGAAAACTGGAGATGTGGCCGGCAGCGAGAAATTTTCGTGGTGAGCAAGACATTTTTTCGCAGGAATCCTGACGTATTGCAAGGAAAAATGACGCGGCACAGCGCGAAAAAGCCCGCTGTCCGGATGCACGGACGGGCTTCAGAGGCGCCCGAAGTTCTGCTGTTCTTTTTGCGTGCAATATGCTATAATACAGACAAATGTTTTATGAAGGAGAGCCGGCTGCGCCTGTTGGCGCGCAGCTATGAGGGATTTGCTATGAACGACGACTACAGCTCTGAGCGGCTGGACTATCAGAGCAGTCACCGCGACCAGGAAAAGCCGCGCGGGGAGTATACGCCGCGCCCCAAGAGCCAGATCATCCTGGCATGGGTGCTGATTGGTATCGTGGTATTCGGAATTCTCGGTATGTGCTACTGGGAAATCTTCGGAAAATTTTAATCGGATGCGGATTCTGGGAATTGACCCCGGCTACGCAACAACGGGCTTTGGGGTATTGGAGGCGGTGCATACCTCGGTGCAGCTTCTCAACTACGGCACCATCACAACGCCGACGACGCTGTCTTTTCCGGAGCGCCTGAATATGCTGTATGACGATATGGTGCAGCTGCTGCAGACGGTCCGGCCGGACGCTGTGGCGGTGGAGGAGCTGTTCTGGGGCCATAATGTGACGACCGGCATCGGCGTCAGCCATGGCCGCGGCGTGATCCTGCTTGCCATCTGCAAGTCCGGCACGCCGCTGTTTGAGTATACGCCGAATCAGGTCAAGCAGGCCGTCGTCGGCTACGGCAGCGCGGACAAGCACCAGGTCATGGAGATGAC
>CAKUAM010000003.1 GCA_934636305.1 uncultured Oscillospiraceae bacterium | reverse complement strand
ACGTTTTTGACGGCGGTAGAAACCTATCTGCGGACAAAATATTGAGTCTGTACGTCACCTGACCCAAACCGTGACCCAGACTGGGCAAAAACGTGATGGACGCAGCAGAAAGGTTTCTGCAAATACAGAACTTTTTCATCTAAAATATGTACATATTATAATTAAAATACAGAAAAATACGAACGGATGGCTCTTGACGTGCATGGGGTCACAGGTTCGAGTCCTGTACTGGACAACGCTTGTCCAGCTCTGAAATTTATCGTAATTTTGCTTGTAAAATACTCATAATTCTGCTATACTGCAACCAGGGAGGGATGCAGTATGCCAAATATTCGTCCGATTTCTGATCTGCGCAACAGCGCGAATGAAATTTCTGATTTTTGCAAGCAGACCCGCGAGCCGGTCTTTATCACAAGAAACGGCACCGGCGATATGGTCGTGCAGAGCATGGCGGAGTATGAGCGGCAGCAGGCGCTGATCGATCTGTATTCCAAGCTCTCTGTCGCGGAAGCCGAACTTGCAGACGGCGCGGAAGGCGAAGACTTTCTGCGGGTCGCCGGAGAGCTGCGGGGGCTGGTGCATGGACGTTTATAAGGTCAAGATCTATCCGGTAGCCAAGCGCGACCTGCAGCAGATCGTTGATTATCTCAACACGCTTTCCGCGCAGGCCGCGCTGCGGTATTATGACCTGCTGGTCGAACAGATCAGCAGCCTGTCCCATATGCCCTTCCGCTGCCCAAGACCGCGCGACGCGGCGTTGGCCGCCAAGGGGTATCGCTATTTGCTTGTAGAGAAATATCTGGTGTTCTATGTTGTCGTCGGCGATACCGTACAGATCCGCCGCATTTTGTACGCCAGAAGAAACTATCAAAGCGTCCTGGCAGATCCAATGTCATAAAGTTACCGCAGGGACATACCGGCATGCCCCTGCGGTTTTATTATTTCTCTGCGTCATAAGAACCAAGCAGCTCCAAAGCCAGCAGCGCGTTGGCGATGGCAGCAAGGTTTATCATTTTCCGGCAAGCTGACAGCCGCATCCAGCACCGCCTGCGTGGAGGCGTAGAGATACAGCCCCTGTTCCGGCCAATGGTACAGGCAAAACGGATTGTTCCCGCGCACGATATAAAGCCGCCCACCGCCATCCAGAACCGTATAGGTGAAGGAACCGGCTAATTGCTCCGAAGCAGTGCGAAGCGTCTGAAAGCCGATGCTGCCCGCCTGCTCCAAAAGCTGCACAATGATAAAGCTGTCCGTTTCGATTTTGGAAACGGGCAGCTTTTCCTGTCTGCGCAAAAGTCCATCATTCGTAAGGACGCCGTTATGTGCCAGCGCAAACGGCTGGCCCGCCTTTCCGGAGAAAGGATGATTATTATAATTCCGGTATTCCGAGCCCTGCGTTGTCATGCGGGTATGTCCCATCACGGCAGCAGCCTGTTCCGGGATGCGGAACCGCATCCAATGCGCCGGGAGAGGCCGTTTGTAGACGCTCAGATGGCCGTTCATGCAATACGCGATCTCCCCGGTTGCGTCAATCCCGCGCACCTCGCTGGCAGCGGCCAAAGCCGCAAGGACAGGCGTAACATCGGTTCCCTACATGGCGTAATCCAGAACAGCGTCAACGCCGCCCGCTTCGAGCTTGGTGCCGATATAAATTGCCCGGCCAGCGGGCTTTTTCGCGCTGTGCTGCGTCATTTTTCCTTGAAATACGTCAGGATTCCTGCGAAAAAATGTCTTGCTCAACGCAAAAATTCCTCGCTGCCGGTCACATCGCCAGTTTTCAGATACACCCTAATGTCATAAAATCCCCACAGGGACTGTATCAGACCGAGATTGTGCCGTATTCTGAAATGGATGTGCGTTTGCATTTTAGAGATGCCAAAAGAAACTATTGAGAATACACTGCTTTCGTGTTAGGATAACAAGAAAAAGGAGGTGCGCGATGAACTACGCGGCAATCAAAACCTGCGACATTGCCAACGGCCCCGGGGTGCGCGTGAGCCTGTTTGTGTCGGGCTGCACGCATCACTGCAAGGACTGCTTCAATGCCGAGGCATGGGATTTTGACTATGGTGAGCCGTTTGACGAGGCCGTCATGGAGAAAATTCTGCAGCTGATGGCGCCGGATTATATCCAGGGCATCACCTATCTGGGCGGCGAGCCGTTTGAGCCGCAGAACCAGCCCGGATTGCTGGAGCTCTCGCGCCGGATCCGTGCACGCTACCCGAAAAAGTCGATCTGGTCATTTACAGGTTATCTGTTTGACCGCGACATTCTGGCGAAGCGGCTTGGTCCGTGGGAAATCACGAGCGAACTGCTGTCGTATCTCGACGTGCTGGTTGATGGGCCGTTTGTCGCCGCGCTCAAGAATCTGAATCTCCGGTTCCGCGGCTCGTCCAACCAGCGGCTTATCGATGTGCCGCAGAGTCTGCGCACGGGAACAATCGTCCTGTGGGACGAAAAACAGTGAGGGAGCCTATGCCAACAATCAAAATTCATTATTTTTCCGACGATCTGCCCCGTCTGCAGAAAACCGAGAAGGGCGACTGGATCGATCTGTACTGTGCGCAGACGATGCAGCTGCATGCCGGTGAATTTACACTGATCCCGCTAGGGGTGTCGATGCAGCTGCCAGAGGGGTACGAGGCGCGTACCGCGCCGCGTTCATCCACGTTCAAGCGCTGGGGCATCCTGCAGGCCAACTCGGTCGGTGTGATCGACAATGCCTATTGCGGGACGAATGACGAGTGGAAGCTGCCGGTCTATGCCACGCGCGACACCGTCATCGAGAAGGGCGACCGTATCTGCCAGTTCCGCATCTATGAGGTGCAGCCGCCGATAACATTTGAGGAGTGCGAGACGCTCAGCGGCACCGACCGCGGTGGCTTTGGCTCCACCGGGGTGAAATAATAAAATAATATGCGACGCTCCTGCTTTGCAGCAGGAGCGTTGTTTGTCTTGCATTTTATACGCCAGACTGGTATGATATTAATATGAAAAAGCGAGTTGCTTATTACACCAGCCGAAAGAGCGTGATCATCTGGCTGGCGGCGCTGATACTGGTTGCTTCGGCGGCACTCCGCATCGCAAATGTCTGTGGGAAAGGCGCAGATGCAAGGACGGTGTGGTTTCTGGTTGTGCTGCCGGTTGCCGGCTGCCTGTTATACGCGCTGAATATTCTGTGTGACGGCAGGGAGCGGTTCTACCGTTCGTCTATTCCGGTTTTTATGCTGGCAATCTATTATGGGATCAAAATCAGCATTGCCCCGGTCAATCTGTGGTTCGTGTTCATGGGCTGGGTTGCATATCTGGCAATTGCCGCGTTCTATGCGGTGACAGTCAGCGGCCATGTAAAAAGCACGGTGCCGCTGATCGTGTTCTTGCTGGTGGCCGCAGGGATTCTGGTCTATACGCACCGGAATGAGCTGCCGAAGGCCAACTGGGATCAGCTGCGCTATGCATTGCCGGACGTGATGTTTCTGCTGGCGGGGATTGTGGCGCTGTGCGGAACGGGTGTGTATCTCGATGGCGCATACCATCCCACGTGGGGCGACCGCTCAGACGGGCGCAGGCTCCGCACGCTCGATCCAATGACGGTTGTGGCGAACTATATCATGCCGACGCGCGGCGGCTCGTCCAACTTTATCCGCGAATCCATTGAAATCACGCCCATGGAGCGCTACATTCGTGAAAAGCGCAAGCAGGGCTACACCAATTTTGGCATTACGCATGTGTTCCTGGCGGCATATGTGCGGTGCGTGGCGAAATATCCCGCGCTCAACCGCTTCCTGTCTGGGCAGCAGGTCTATTCCCGCGGAGACGATATCCAGTTCTGCATGGTCGTCAAAACCTCGATGGATACGAATGCGCCGGAATCGATTGTCAAGCTGCATCTGAAGCCCACCGACGGGGTGGAGGAAATTTATCAGAAGCTCAACGACGGCGTGCGCGCCATTCAGGGGCACGACATTGGCGGCAGCGACTTTGACAAGACGGCAAAAGCACTGTCGATGATTCCGGGCGTGCTGTTCAAGTTTGCGGTATGGGTGCTCAAGACGATGGACTACTTTGGCCTGCTGCCGAAGTTTTTGCTGGAGGTCAGCCCGTTCCACGCGTCGATCTTCTTTACGTCCATGGGTTCGCTGGGCATTCCGCCGATTGTGCATCACCTGTATGACTTCGGCAACATGCCGGTGTTTGTCGCGTTTGGCTGCAAATACCGCAAAAATGAGGTGCTGGACGACGGCTCTGTCGCGGCGCGGAAGTATGTCGATTACACAGTCAATACGGACGAACGGATCTGCGACGGCTTCTACTACGCGACGACGCTCAAGCATCTCAAACGGCTGCTGTCGCATCCGGAGCTGCTGGATAAGCCTGTCACGGCAGTCAATCACGATATCGAGTAAAAACATCAAATCTCCGGTGCTGCGCTTGAGCTGCACCGGAGATTTTTGCATAAAGAATTACAAAATGTATCCGGAAGTTCACATAATAACCAAAAACTCACATCTTGCTGTGAAAATCGGGTAAAAAAAGTCCAAAACAAGCGAAAGTGCCCATTGACGAACTGCATGGAATCCGCTATGATGGTGACGCTGGATCCGAAGGATTACCCAGCAGGATATGCGCGGTATTTGCGCAGTATGCGCATCAGAGGCTGCGCAAGGAGGAGCTATGAAAAAAAGAGGAATGCTTCTGGCAGTGCTGGTAGCATTGGTGTTGCTCTGTGCGTGCACAGCAAAGCAGGAGACAACGCCGCAGATACAGCCGGAGCCGGCAGAGCGTGAGCCGGTCTCAGTCCGTGTGACAACATTCACGGCGACAATTGAAGCAGCGTCCGAGGAGGCCCTGACGGTGGCGCCGGACGCCGGCGGCGCAGAATATGAAGCGTCGGCCACCATGACCGTCAAGCTGGCGGAGGGGCTTGTCCCCTGCGGCGCGGATGGCTGGCCGATTTCAGTATCGGAGCTGACGTCGGCGCTGCGTGTCGACATTACCTATCTCGGCGATATTACGTCGGGCAATCCGGCTCAGGTGCTGGCCGTGGCGATCCGTGTTGTTCCCACAGAGCAGCCGACGCCCACGCAGCCGACGCAGACAACGCCGGCCGAGCCCGAACCGGAGCCGGTCAATGAACCGATTGCGCCGACAGAGCTGGCGGTGCAGGATCCTGTTCCCGCTGAGATTGCGTATGAGGGCGTGACGCACTATGGGTTCCCGTGCGTGCGCACGGAGATTCTCAGCGCGGATGCAATTGATCTGGATGGCTGCGGCGAACCGGAGACGGTGCAGCTGCTGCGGATCTGGGATCAATATGAGCAGCAGTCGTTCATTCTGCGGATTGAGAAGGATGACGAGGTGTTTGACACCGGTATGGTGGAGAACATTACCTATCCGCCCAGCTTCAACGCGCATGTCTGGGTGGCAGATCTGGATGCGGATCTGTATCCGGAGATCTATTTCTGCGGCGATATGGCGAGCGACGACTATGTGCTGAACGTGTGGTCCATGAAGTCCGGCACGCCGGAGCTTGTGCCGATTGATGGGGAGCAGTATCTGGAGGCGTCGATTCTGGATATTTCCGACGGCAGCATCCAGCTGGAGAGCACACAAAGCGTCCTTGGCTCCTATGAAGCATTGCGTGCGTACACGCTGCGCGACGGGGAACTGGTGCCGCTGGGTGATGCGTGGCAGATTGTCCCTGCGAACACAAGCTATTCCAAGCTTTCCGTTGTGAAGGAGCTGCCGGTGACGCTCGATGATGGCACGGAATCAGTCTTTGCACCCGGTACCGTGCTGCAGGTGACCGGTACAGACGGCAAGAGCTTTGCCGACGTGATTACCGACGAGGGCGTGACGGGCCGGATCTATATGGAGCAGCACGAAGGCGACTGGCAGTGGTACATCGACGGCGAATCGGAGCTGAATTACTTTGAGCTTGTGCCGTATGCCGGATAAATAGCTTGCTAGAACCGAGGATTTCAGGTATAATAAATCAGGACGCGCCGCGGGGCTGTCCCGCGGCGCGTTTGGTTTATGTATGGTGGTTGTTTGTGTAAAGACTCTGCAATCAGGCCATTGCATCCACTCCTTTGCATGGGATTGATAAAATTGCGATAATTTTATCAATTTGTATCTATTATACACCAAAATGTAACCTTTTCAAGCGGAGAAACGTAAAGAATTTCTGAACTTTTCAGGAGGATACCAGAATGGGAGAAGAAAATCAGAACTGGTTTACCCGGCATCGCAACGCCGTGCTGGGAATTGCAATTGCTGTGATTCTGCTGAATATTGCGCTGTACGTATTTGTGCCGGAGCAGACAGAGGTCTTGATTGACCAGACGGTTACAGAATACGCCGCAGACGATGAGAGCTTTGCAAAGGAGCACACGCTGCAGCTGAGCGGTACGCTGACCAGAAGCATGCTTGCAAAAAGTACGTTTGAGGGAACCATCTGGATGAGCGATGTGGAAGGGATGGATGCGCCGATGGGCGTGCACCTGACCCGCGCGGATGGCCGCTGGAGCGGGTATTTTACGGACGAAGCCGGGCAGCCGCGCAGCGCCAATACAGATCTGGCCGAGATCAATGCCGGGAAAAGCTTTGAAAACATCGTCATTACATTCTGGGATACACGGACAGAACGGACAGACGGCGGCGTTTCGGCAGAATTTGATCTTGATACGGCGCATTTTGCTGCGGTGGATGCCGGTAACCGCCGCGCTGCATTGACGCAGTTCCACTCCTACTACGTTAGTTAAAATAGACAACTAAGGCGATATTTATTTGTGCATTTCGTTCAATCCCGCACTTGATTTTTTGACCCCAGCGGCGTATACTGCAGCTGTAAACGAAATCAAAACAAAAAATTGCATGGGAGGCAATGAAAATGAAACTCAAGAACATCAAAGAAGTGGAAGAATTCCGCAAGGTCATCCATTCCTGCACTGGCGATGTCTATCTCAAGAGCCAGGACGGCGACGTTTTTAATCTCAAGAGCGCACTGAGCGAATACATTGCGCTGGGCCAGCTGCTTTCTGAGCAGGGCGACAATCTGGAGCTGTTCGCAGACAAGCAGGAGGACGAAGCAAGGCTGCTTTCGTTCCTGAACGATCTTTACAAAGAAAACGGCGGTTTCTGATCTGACATAAAAATCCTCTGTCCGACAGGACAGAGGATTTTTTTAACAATCAGAAAGGAATACTTCTATTTTAATGGGACTGCCGCTGCTGTGGCTATATTTTCAGCGTGCTCTTTTTGCTTCTCCTAAAGGAGCATTTTTCATACTTTCTTTCTCACTTCTTCGAGAAAGAAAGTATGGCGCGTCAGAAACGGCCACAGAGGATAAGAGACGGCGTTTACGGCGGCTCGTTCTGTCGTGGCCGTTTCTGACGCGCCGTCGGAGGCATACCAGAGTTGAAAATTTCAGAGATATCACGTTCGGTACAGGCCGCTTCTGACGCGCCGTCGGAGATATCTGCGCCTGCCATATAAAGCGCCCTGTCCATCTCGGGGCAGGGCGCTTTTCTTATAGTGTGCCAGGAGTACGCGGAATGTATGTACCAATGGGACCGGCTTTGCACGTGCCGTGGTCAACTGCAAGCTGGCCGCGCAGATAAACCTGCGCAATGCCGCCGGTCACGGCAAAGCCTTCGAACGGCGTATAGCCGGCCTGCGAATGCTGGGTGGCAGCGGTGATGGTATGATCCGCGCTGGGATCGTAGACAACGATATCCGCGTCACTGCCGGGGGCGAGCACGCCCTTGCGCGGGTATGCGCCATAGAGTCTGGCCGGATTTTCTGAAAGGAGCGCGCACATCTGCTCCTTTGTGATGCGGCCAGCGGCAACCCCATACGTGTACAGCAGCTCTCCGCGCGTTTCCACGCCGGGCAGGCCGCCGGGGATCTTTGTGAAATCGCCCTTTCCGGCGTCCTTCTGCTGCAGGGTAAAGCTGCAGTGGTCGGTTGAGACGGTCTGGATGGTGCCATTGGCCAGCGCCTTCCACAAAACGTCCTGATCCTCTTTTTTGCGCAGCGGCGGCGCGCAGATATAGCGTGCCGAGGCGCTGTAATCGTCCTGATAATAGCGGCTGTCGTCCAGCAGCAGATAGTGCGGGCAGGTCTCCACATAGACCTTCTGGCCGCGTGCACGCGCGTGCATGACCTCCAGAAGGGCCTCCTTGGTGCTCAGATGAACAATGACAATCGGAACATCTGCAACCTCGGCAATGCGCAGCAGATGCGCCACGGCCTCGGCCTCCAGCGGATTCGGCCGGCATTCCGGATGGGACGATGGCGCCAGCTTGCCGGCGGCCTTGTGCTCGGCAATCAGTGCGTCGATCACACCGGCATTTTCGCAGTGGACGCCCGCGATGCCGCCGTACTTTTTCAGCTCCTTCAGTGCATAGAACAGATCCTGATCGCCGATCATCATGGCGGGATAGGTCATGTACATTTTAAAGGATGGGATTCCGGCTGCAAACATGGCCGGAATCTCGTGCTTGATGCCGTCGTTCCAGTCGTCAATCGTCATGTGAAAGCTATAGTCGCAGCTTGAGCGGCCATCCGCCTTCTTGTGCCAGAGGTCAAGACCATAGTCCAGTGTCTCCCCCTTATTCGGGCAGGCAAAGTCAATGACCATCGTGGTGCCGCCGCAAATGGCGCTGCGGGTGCCGGTGTCGAAGTTGTCTGCTGTGGTTGTATTGCAGACGTCCAGATCAAAATGCGTGTGCGCGTCGATAAAGCCGGGGAACAGCAGCTTGCCGCTGACATCGACGACCGCGGCACCGTCCGCGGGGAGATTTTCCCCGATTGCGGCAATTTTCTCACCGCAGACCAGTATGTCCGCGACACGGGAACCGGCAGCGGATACAACGGTACCGCCCTTGAGTAATGTTTTCATGGGGAATCGTCCTTTCTGCACAAAATCAAAAGCTTTCTCAGCATTGAGTATAGCGCTTTTTACCAGGCAAGTCAATCATCGGACAGGCGGAGCGCATCTGCACTGGTGCGGAGCGTTTTGCCGAAATATACACGCATAGCATCCACCAGCGCCTGCACATCCTGCCTGCCTGCCGTTTCCATGCAGGAATGCATGGCCAGCTGCGCAAGACCGATATCGACGCTCGGAACGGAGACCTTGGCGGTGGCGATGGAGCCGAGCGTGGAGCCGCCCGGGATGTCGGCGCGGTTGGCGTAGACCTGCACGGCGGCGCCGGCCTCCCGGCAAACGGCCGTGAACAGCGCGCCGGATACGGCGTCGGTGGTGTAGCGCTGATTGGCGTTGAACTTGATGACAATGCCTCCGCCAAGCTTCGGGCAGTTGATGGGGTCGGCAAACTCCGGATGATTGGGATGGATGGCGTGCGCGTTGTCCGCTGAGACGAGGAAGCTCTGTGCCAGCAGCTGCCAGTAGGCCTGCTCATCGAGGCCGAGCGCAAGCGCGATGCGCCGCAGCGTGCGCTGCAGCAGATCAGAGGCAGCACCCTGCTTCGTCTCGCTGCCGACCTCCTCATTGTCAAATGCGCAGAATACCGGAATGCTGCCGCCCGCGGCGGATGCGAGGAAGCCCTCCAGCAGGCCGAACACACAGGCCAGATCATCCAGCCGCGGCGCAAGAATCAGCTCGTCCTGCAGCCCGAGCACGCTGCCGCGGGTGCGGATATACAGGCTCAGATCCTCGCCGAGAATCTGGGACGGCGCAACGCCGGCCAGGGATGCAATATAGGGCTGGAAGCTGCCGGCTGTGCCCTGCAGCCCGAGAAGCGGCAGCGTGTCAATATTGGCCTGCAGCTTGACACCGTCGTTGGCTGTGCGATTCATGTGGATGGCGACGGAGGGAATGACCGCAATATCCCGCCCGGAATCCACCAGACGCGTCTGCAGCTGCCCATCTGCATCGACAACCACGCGCCCCGCCACGCCGAGCGGGCGGTCAAACCACGTGGACATGAGCATGCCGCCGTATTTTTCCGTGGTCAGCTGCAGATAGGGGCCTGCCTTCTTTTCTGCGTTGTGCTTGATCTTGAAGGCGGGGGAATCCGTATGCGCGGCAGCCATCAAAAAGCCGGTAGGCGTCTTTGCGGGGATCCGGAACGCGAGAATGGATGAGCCGTTGCGCGTGAGAAAATAGCGTCCGCCCGGCGTGAGCGTCCAGGGCTCGGATTCCTGCAGCTGGGTATAGCCTTCGGCGCGCAGCCGCGCGGCAATGGTCCGGACGGCATGATAGCTGCTGGGGCTGGCACTTAAAAAATCAAAAAGCTGTTCGGTATACATGAGAAGCCTCCCGTGCTTGTTTTCTTCAGTATACCGCGCAGCGCGGGCGCACGCAAGAGCAGATTTTTTGCGCAATGCCTTTTCAAGGTGTATGGTTTGTGATAAACTATATTCTGCAAGAAAAACATGATTTGGAGGCTTTTCTTATGAAAAAAACGATCCTGCGGAGCTATGCAGAGCTGATTGCAAGCGTCGGCGTAAATGTGCAGAAGGGCCAGGAGGTCTTTATTCAGGCGGAGCTCGACCAGCCGGAATTTGTTGCGATGGTTGTGGACGCCTGCTACAAGCGGAAGGCAAAAAAGGTTGTTGTGGATTGGGACTATCAGCCGCTTACCAAGCTGCATGTGCGCTACCGCAGCCTGACAACGCTCTCAAAGCTTGATAACTACGAAGAAGCCCGCTGGCAGCATTATGTGGATACGATCCCCTGCCGGATTTATCTTATCAGTGAAGATCCGGATGGCCTGCGCGGCGTCAATCAGGAGAAGATGGCCAAGGCCCAGCAGGCCAAGTATCCCATCATCAAGGGATACCGTGACCAGATCGAAAATAAATACCAGTGGTGCATTGCAGCCGTGCCGGGAGAAAAGTGGGCAAAGAAGCTGTTCCCGGAGCTGCGTGCGTCGCAGGCGGTGGAGAAGCTGTGGGAGGCCATTTTAAAGACGTCCCGCGTCACCGACGATCCGATTGCGGCCTGGCAGGCGCACAATCAGGATCTGCATGACCGCTGCGAATATCTCAATAGCCTGCATATCCGTGAGCTGCGCTATCATTCGTCCAATGGTACGGATTTCTCCGTTGGCATGATTCCGGAGGCGCAGTTCTGCGGCGGCGGAGAGACAAGCCTGCAGGGCATCTTCTTTAACCCGAATATTCCCACGGAGGAATGCTTCATCTCCCCGATGCGCGGCAAGGCGGAGGGCATTGTCTACGCGACAAAACCGCTTTCGTATCAGGGGCAGCTGATTGACGGCTTCTGGATCCGCTTCCACGAGGGCAAGGCCGTCGAATGGCACGCGGAGCAGAACAATGAGCTGCTTACAAAGCTTATCACAATGGACGAGGGCAGCTGCTATCTGGGCGAGTGTGCACTGGTGCCATTTGATTCGCCCATCAATCAGACCGGCATGCTGTTCTACAACACGCTCTTTGATGAGAATGCCTGCTGCCATCTGGCGCTGGGTATGGGCTTTGCCGACACGATCCGGGGCTATCAGGAAAAGACGCTGGAGGAATGCCGCAAGCTTGGCGTCAATGACTCCATGGTGCATGAGGATTTCATGATCGGCTCTGCAGATCTGGCAATTGATGCAGTGTGCGAGGATGGTAAAACCGTTGCGCTGTTCCAAAACGGCATGTGGGCGTTCTGAGCTGTGCATAGATAAGAAAAAACGTGCCCGGGAATCGGTGAAAGCCGATTCCCGGGCACAGTTTGTATAGGAGGGGTCAGAACAGCGTCAGCTGGCTGGTCAGCGGCAGATCACCGAAGGCGCCGGCAGCCTGCAGCTGGTCAATGAGCGTCTTGGAGACCTTTGGGCAGGCGTCGGAAAATTCCTCAACGGATAGGAACTGCTTGCCGTCGCGGCTGTTCATGATATCCCACGCGGCAGTTTCGCCAAGACCGGAGACGGCCACGAACGGCGGGCGCAGCCGGCCATCTTCAATCAGGAATTTTGTCGCATGCGAATGATAAATATCGATAGGGGCAAAGGAGAAGCCGCGCAGGTAGAACTCGTAGCAGACCTCCAGCGTGGTGAACAGATCGTCATCCTTCGCGGTGGCGTCCTCGTCCTCCTTGATCTGCTGCAGCTTCTGCTTGACAAGCTCGATGCCGTGGCACATCATGCCCGCGTCAAAGCCGCCCTTCTGGCTGCGGCGATAGAAATAGGCGGCGTAGAAGGCGAGCGGCTCATGCACCTTGAACCATGCGATGCGGAATGCCATCATGACATAGGCGGTGGCGTGCGCCTTGGGGAACAGATATTTGATCTTCTTGCACGAGCCGATATACCATTCCGGCACGCCGGCGGCCTTCATTTCTTCTTCTGCGCCCTCCGGCAGGCCCCTGCCCTTTCGGACAGCCTCCATGATCTTGAATGAGCGCTTTTCCGGCATGCCGCACTTGATAAGATAGAGCATGATATCGTCACGGCAGCCGATTGCGTCATTGACGGAGGCTGTCTTGGACAAGATCAGATCGCGCGCGTTACCGAGCCACACGTCCGTGCCGTGGGAGAAGCCGGACAGCCGGATGAGCGTGTCGAATTTTGTCGGCTGCGTCTCCTGCAGCATGCCGCGCGTGAAGCCAGTGCCAAACTCCGGAATGGCGACGGAGCCGACCGGACCGAGAATGGCGTCATTTTCATACCCAAGAACCTTGCTGGAGGTAAAAATGGACATGGTGTCCTGATCGTCGAGCGGGATTTTCTGCGCATCTACGCCAGTCATATCCTCCAGCATACGGATCATCGTCGGGTCATCATGGCCCAGCATGTCAAGCTTCAGGAGGTTTTCCTCCATGGAGTGATATTCAAAGTGCGTCGTGATCCACTCGGAATCCTTATCATCGGCCGGATGCTGCACGGGGCAGAAATCCCAGATCTCATTTTCCTGCGGAATGACGACGAGGCCGCCCGGGTGCTGGCCGGTGGTGCGCTTGACGTTGACACAGCCGAGGGCCAGCCGGTTTTCTTCCGCCTTGGGGACGGTTTTGCTGCGCTCCGACAGATATTTTTTTGCGTAGCCATAGGCAGTCTTTTCTGCGACAGTACCGATGGTTCCGGCGCGGAATACGTGCGTCTTGCCGAACATCTGCACGCAGTAGGCGTGCGCCTTGGCCTGGTACTCGCCGGAGAAGTTGAGGTCGATATCCGGAACCTTATCGCCGCCGAAGCCCAGGAATGTCTCAAACGGAATATTAAAGCCGTCCTTGTCGAGCTTTGCGCCGCATTTGGGGCAGACTGCATCCGGCAGGTCGGCGCCGCAGGCGCAGTCCGCCGGGACATCGAATGTCGTATACTTGCACTGGGGGCAGCGGTAGTGCGGCGGGTAGGAATTGACCTCCGTAATGCCGGACATATAGGCGACGATGGACGAGCCGACGGAGCCACGGGAGCCGACCAGATAGCCGTGCTCCAGTGAGTTCTGCACCAGCTTCTGCGCGGACATGTAAATCACGTCGTAGTGGCAGGAGATGATGTCGTGCATTTCGGTATCGACGCGCTTTTGTACCAGCTCCGGCGGATTTTCGCCGTAGAGCCGGTGCAGCTTGCCATAGACCAGCGCCTTCAGATCCTCCACCGAGTTCTCAATTTTCGGCGCGAACAGATTATGCGGTACGGGACGCAGCGTCTCGCACCAGTCGACAATCAGATTCGGATTCTGAATGACGACCTCATGTGCTTTTTCTTCGCCGAGATAGGAGAACTCGGCCATCATTTCATCAGTTGTATGGAAATACAGCGGCAGCGGTCGGTCGGCGTCCGGCATCTGCTTGGTGGCAAGCAGAATATGGCGGAAGATCTCATCCTCCGGGTCCAGGAAATGCACGTCGCCGGTCGCGACGACAGGCTTTCCAAGCTCCTCGCCGAGCTTGACCACCGTGCGGTTGAAGCCGCGCAGCTCCTCCTCGTCCTCGGCCATGCCCTTGTCGAGCATGAAGCGGTTGTTGGCAATCGGCTGAATTTCAAGAAAATCGTAGAATGAGGCGATACGCTTCAGCTCAGCCCAGCTTTTAT
Source organism: uncultured Oscillospiraceae bacterium (assembly GCA_934636305.1). Classification (GTDB taxonomy): domain Bacteria; phylum Bacillota; class Clostridia; order Oscillospirales; family Oscillospiraceae; genus CAG-170. The sequence goes on along the minus strand of CAKUAM010000003.1, from coordinate 40,377 downwards.
GGTTGATGATGGCCTGAAACAGCTCGCCGGCCTCGCAGGCCGAGCCGATGATCAGCCCCTCCCGCCACTGCAGAAGCTCGGATTTCGGCATGATCGGCACGCGGCGGAAATATTTGAGATTGCCATAGGAAATGAGCCGGTAAAGGTTGCGCAAACCAATGGAGTTTTTGGCAAAGACAATGATGTGCCGTGCGCGCCGGTCCATGATTTTGCTGCCGGAGCGAAGCTCGGCCATGCGGGGATTGATGCGCTGCAGAGAGGCGATATCCTGCTCCTGCAGCATCTTGAAAAACCGCATGAGCAGATACCCGCAGGTGATGGCGTCGTCGGAGGCGCGGTGGTGGTTGAAATCCGGCAGGCTCAGCGCGTCGGCCACAATATTGAGCTTGTATTTCCCCAGCTCCGGCATCAGATTCTGCGCAAGAATCAGGGTATCAACATATGTGGGATGGAACTCCAGACCCAGCCGCTCACAGGCTGCAGTCACAAAGCCGATATCAAAGTCGGCGTTGTGCGCGCAGAGCGGGCGATTGCCGATGTACTCCAGAAATTTGGGAATAGCCTCGGAGATATCCGGCTGACCGGCCAGCATCTGGTCGTTGATGCCGGTGAGGTCAATGATCTTGGGCGGCAAAGGACGGTGCGGATCGACAAACATCTGGAAGGTACTCAGCACCTCATTGCCCTTCATAATGGCCGCGCCGATTTCGATGATGGTATCATGCAGCGACGAAAGACCCGTCGTTTCCAGGTCAAAGGCAACATATTCCTCGTCAAAGCTGCAGTCCTGCTCGCCGTGGACGGCGATACGGTCGTCCACATCGTTGACATAGTAGCCCTCGCAGCCGTATATGATTTTGATGTTTTCGTCTGTGCCGGCGACCTTGGCCTTGGACGCGGCCTTCATGGCATCCGGGAACGACTGCGCGCCGCCATGATCGGTGATGGCGATGGCGCGGTGGCCCCAGCTGGCTGCGCGCTTGACAGCTGCAGCTGTATCGGTCAGGGCATCCATTGAGGACATGGTGGTATGCAGATGCAGTTCCACACGCTTTTCAGGATAGGTGTCACGGCGCTTGGGCGCCTCAATTTTCTCCATGGCGTTTGGCTGCAGCACCATTTCATTGTCATAGCGGTCAAAGCTCATTTTGCCTTGTACGCGCAGCCACATGCCGGGCTGTACGGTGTCGATGATGGGCTTGGCTTTGGCCGCCTCCATGAACTGGTTGACACGGACGGAGCTTGTATAGTCGGTCATGTCGAAGCAGACGACCCAGGCACCGCGCTTTTTGAGCTCCCGGTGCTGCACCGCAAAGACCTTGCCCTCAATGATGACGCGGAACATGTCAAGATTCAGTTCCTCCATGCGCACGGGCTTGCCGGAGAAGGGCCGGCCAAAGAACAGATTGCCGGTGGGTGCCTGATAGATGCTGCTGCCGGCAGGGGCTTTGACCGGCGCGGCAGCACTTGCTGTGATAGCCGGGGCGTTTTTCAGTGCCTCTGCCCGGATGCGCGCCGTTTCCTCAAAGAGGGCCTTGCCCTCCAGATTGCTGTGCGCCTCCGCAGTGATCTGCCGGGTAACGCCAAAGCGTTCGCGGATAAATTGCTCCGCCTTTTTGGCATGCTGCAGGATGGTGTCCTTGCCGTTGGCCTTGAGATGGATGGTGAGCGTCTGCTCGCCGACCTCCCATCTGGCACCGGCCAGAATTGCCGCACACGGAGAAAAGGCGCGGATAAATACCTGCGCCAGATCGCGAAAGTCCATGTTGGCAAGCTCCGATTCCGGATACCGCACCAAAAGCTCCAGCTTCTGCAGGCCATAGGCTTTTTCTATGGCCAGACAGAGCGTCTGGAGCTGCTTTTCTGACAGGTATTGCTCCGCCTGTGCGTCCAGGCGGATGCGGCGCGCTTCGCGGTCGAGCTCTGCATGGACGATAGCAAGCCGGGACAGCGCCCCAGCCAGCTCCTCCGGCGGCTCAAAGCCGGGAAACAGCGCGGGAAAATAAACTTCATTCATGGTGTATCGTTTCCGCAGACCACGTAGAGGCCGATGCCCACATCGGCTCACGCAGCATGCACGGTTTTGTACGAAACGCAGCGGCAGATTCGCTGCTGCCCAAGGAGCCGATGTGGGCATCGGCCCCTGCAAAGACGGCAGCTGTTACAGCTGCTCTATGTAGTCGAGCAGTGCGGGCAGAAGCTCGTCATACGGGAGCTTTTTGAGCTGCTTGCCCTTGACGAACAGGATGCCGCAGCCATCGCCGCCGGCAATGCCGATGTCCGCCTCGCGCGCCTCACCGGGGCCATTGACCACGCAGCCCATAACGGCCACGGTAAGCGGCTTTTCGCAGGCGGCAAGCGCCTGCTCCACCTGGGTGGCAAGGCCAATCAGATCAATGCGTGTGCGCCCGCAGGTCGGACATGCGATGATGTTCACACCGTCCCTGCGCAGCCCTGCCGCCTTCAGAATATCCCTGGCTGCAAGTACCTCCTGCACGGGATCGGCGGTCAGCGAGACACGTATGGTGTCACCGATGCCCTGACACAGCAGCGCGCCGATGCCCATGGCGGATTTGATTGTGCCCATGCGTGCGGTGCCGGTTTCGGTCACACCCACGTGCAGCGGATAGTCTGAACGCGCAGAAAAGAGTTTGTACGCCTCAATCATCAGCGGGACAGAGCTCGATTTCATGGACACGCAGATGTCGCGGAATCCGTACTTTTCCAGCAGCGCAATGTGGCCGAATGCACTTTCCACCAGCGCCTCCGGCGTGGGCCGGCCGTATTTCTCCAGCAGGCGCGGCTCCAGACTGCCGCCGTTGACCCCGATGCGGATGGGGATGTTCCGGGCCCCACATGCCTCGACCACTGCGCGCACACGATCCTCCCCGCCGATATTGCCGGGGTTGATGCGGATCTTTGCCGCGCCGTTTTCCGCGGCACGGATGGCCAGCCGATAATCGAAATGAATATCGGCGACAAGCGGCAGCGGCGACTGGCTGCAGATTGCGCCGAAAGCGTCCGCGGCCTGCATATCCGGTACAGCCAGACGCGCAATCTGGCAGCCTGCCGCGGCCAGCGCGCGGATCTGACGGAGAGAGCCCTCAACATCCGTTGTTCTTGTGTTGAGCATAGACTGGATCGACACCGGGGCACCGCCGCCGATGGGCACGGAGCCGACTGTGATGGATCTTGTAATGTTACGTTTCATTTATGTTACCAGCTTCCAGATATCCTTGAATGTGATAAACGCCATGAAGGCCAGCAGCAGGATCATGCCGGCGGCATGAATGTAGCCCTCATATTTGGACGGGATTTTCTTTTTTGTGATGGCGGTGAACAGAGTATTTACCAGCAGCAAAAACGCGCGTCCGCCGTCGAGCGCCGGCAGCGGCAGCATATTCATGACGGAGAGGTTGATGGCGATGAACGCGCCGAGATACAGGACATTCATAAGACCGTCGGCGGTTGTGGCAGCGGACTGCCCGGTCTGCGCAATGGCGGAGACGACACCGACAGGCCCGGACATGTCATTGACGGAAAGCAGCCCGGATACCAGATCGCCGAGGCTCATCCATACAAGACGCGCAAAGTCCAGCGCGGTATACCAGGTGTTCCGAAGCACGGTGCCGACGCTTCGCGTCTCATAGCCGAAGTAAAGGCCGTATTTGTATTCTGTCTGGCCGTCCACGGTGTACTCCTGCGGCTGCATTTCAAAATCCTGCAGCTCAACCAGCTTGCCGCCGCGCTTTACAACAAGGTCAAAGGTGCCGGTCTTATTGCGGGAAAGGAGCATGCCAACGTCAGAGTAGATATACACGCGGCGGCCATCGATTTTATAAAGCTCATCGCCGACTTGCAGGCCCTGCGCGCTTTCCAACGGGCAGCCGTCATAAAAGCCGGAGATCTTTGCGGTTGCGGTGCCGGATACACAGGAATACAGCAGGCACAGCACAACAAGCCCCGTCAGAAAGTTCATAAAAGAACCGGCGGCCAGAATAATCAGCCGCTTCCACCAGGCCTTGGAGGTAAAGGCACGGGGATTCTCAGACTCACTGTCCTCGCCCTCCATGGCGCAGTAGCCGCCGATGGGGATGCAGCGCAGGGAATAGAGCGTTTCCCCTTTCTGCTTTTTGAAAATGGCGGGCCCCATGCAGATGGCAAACTCATTGACCTGAACGTCCAGAGCCTTGGCGGTGAGGAAATGACCCAGCTCATGAATAAAGATCAAAAAGCCAAAAATCAGAATTGCAATGATAATATACATGAAATCACCTGAAAAAACATGTGCGGCGGTCAGGAAAACCGCTCGCAGGTGCGGATGCGGGCCAGACGGTCGGCTTCAAAAATATCGTCCAGTGACGGCGATGGCTGAATCGGCAGTGTCAGCGCCGCAGAGACAGCATCAGAAATATCGTAGAATCCGATTTTGTCCTGCAGATACAGCGCCACGGCCTGCTCGTTTGCGGCGTTCATGGCGGTACAGGCTGTGCCGCCCAGCACAGCGGCCTGCTTGGCAAGCGCGAAGCATGGGAACGAAGTCTCATCGATGGGATCGAACGTCAGCGGGCCGCACGTCAGAAGGTCCAGCGCCGGCGCGGGATTGTGCGTGCGGTTTGGATACGTCATGGCCAGACCAATGGGAATGCGCATATCGGGAACGCCGAGCTGCGCCAGAACAGCGCCGTCAACAAACTCCACAAGGGAGTGCACAATCGACTGCCGGTGAATGAGGGCCGTGACCTTCTCGAGCGGCAGATCATACAGGCGCATGGCCTCAATAATCTCCAGCCCCTTATTCATGAGCGTTGCGCAGTCGATGGTGATCTTAGCGCCCATTTTCCAGTTCGGATGGCGCAGTGCATCCGCCTTGGTTACGTGTGCCAGCTGCTCGCGTGTTTTCCCGAAGAACGGCCCGCCGGAGCAGGTCAGAAGGAGCCGGCGCACCCCCGCGCGGTTCTGACAGCCCATCAGGCATTGGAAAATGGCCGAATGCTCAGAGTCGACCGGGATAATCTGCGCGCCGGATTGACGCGCGGCGGCCTGCATGAGCTCGCCCGCACAGACCATCGTTTCCTTGTTGGCGAGGGCAATCCGCTTCTTTTCCCCAATGGCCGTAAGCGTGGGGCGGAGCGCGGCAAAGCCGCATACAGCGACGACAACGGTATCCGCCTCCGGCAGGGCTGCCGCCTCGCACAGGGCATCTGCGCCGGACAGGACAATACTATTCATATCCGCCAGACGCACTTTTAATTCCTCTGCAGCTGCAGGATCCGCCATAACGGCAAGCCTTGGATGGTATTTGCGGCACTGCGCCTCCATAAGCTCCACGTTGCGCTCCGCAGTCAGCGCGGCGACGCGCAGTCCCAGCTCCTCCGCGACAGAAAGCGTCTGCCGGCCAATGGAGCCTGTGGAGCCGAGAATCACAATTGTTTTTGTCACAGAACTGCCTCCATTACATGCAGCATGGCATAGACGACCGGCGCAACGAACAGCACCGAATCAAAGCGGTCCAGGACGCCGCCGTGCGTCAGGAAAATATGGCTGTAGTCCTTGATGCCGGCCTCCCGCTTGATCAGGCTGGTCGACAGATCGCCCAGCTGGCCGAACAGGTTCGCCACAACGCCGATCAGCGCCAGATACCAGAGCGGGAGCGACGCGTGCCAGATCCATCTGGCGGCGAGGCCCAGCAGAACCATGCCCAGCGCGCTGCCGATTGGGCCGGCAATAAACCCGGCCCAGGTTTTGTTCGGGCTGACATGCGGGGCAAATTTCTTATGGCCGAAGGCCATCCCGCCCAGCATGGAGAAGCTGTCGCCGATAAAGGCCACAACGAACGGCATCAGAACAAAGATCGGGGAAAGGTTGCGCAGCAGCGCAAGGAAGCTATACATGGCCGGGAATACAAACGCGGCGACGATGCAGACGGCAACGTCGGAAAACGGAACGGCGTTGTCCTTGCCATGTGTAGCAACGGCAGCCAGGAACAGATACATGAGGTATAAAAAGGCGTAGGCCGCACCTGCCCGCAGCAGCCAGCTCTGCTGCGTACTGCTGTACTGCGCCAGGAACAGAACCAGCGCGGCAGCCGTCAGGATCGTCATGCCATACAGCCGCCCGGGCTGCCTGGCTGCCGTATGCAGCAGCTCATAGGCGGCCGCGCCGGCGATAGCTGCGGTCAGAATGGCCGTGGCAGCCGGCGGCAGAATCACCAGAACAACAATGAGAAGCGGCACGCCGATGGCCGCTACAAGCAGTCGCTGTTTCATTTCCGTCCTCCAAACCGGCGTTCGCGCTTCTGATAAGCGGCAATCGCCTTGTCAAGTTCTGTTTCATTAAAATCCGGCCACAGCACGTCTGTGAAGTAATACTCGGAGTAGGCCGATTGCCACGGCAGAAAATTGGATGTACGCAGTTCGCCGGACGGGCGGATGATAAGCTCTGGGTCAGGGATGCCGTCCGTGTAGAGATAATGGGCAAAATCCGCCTCGGTCAGATCCTCTGGCCGCCGGATTCCCTTCACGCAGTCAGCGGCAAAGCGCCGCGCAGCGTGGACAAGCTCATCCCTGCCGCCATAGTTGAGGCAGATATTGGCCTGGAATCCGCTGTAATGCGTGGAGATTTCGTCTGTGCGCGCAATGAGTGCGCGCAGCTTCGGCGAAACTGGCCCGAGCTCACCGAGAATCTTCAGCCGGATATGATCCTGCTCCATCTCGTCGATGGCTTCATGCAGATATTTTTCAAAGAGCGCCATGATGGCGGAAACCTCGTCGGCAGAACGTTTCCAGTTTTCTGTAGAGAATGCGTAGACAGTCAGATAGTCAAGACCGAGGTTTTTGCAGTAGGTTGCGATGCGGCGGAAGGTTTCACTGCCGGCGGCATGGCCGGATGCGCGCGGCAGCCCGTGCTGCTTTGCCCAGCGGCCATTGCCGTCCATGATGATGGCAATATGGCGCGGGATAGAATTGTTTTGTTCCATGATTTTGTGCCTTTCACGACAAAAGCCGCCGTCCGGCGGCTTTTGAGAGGTCTTGGGGAATTCATCCGTGGGGGCGGAGACTCGTCCGCCCGATTGAGAAGCGGCAAATCTGCATGCCCCCTACGGTTGCGCCTGCGGGCGTAAAGAACCAAAACGCAAATTCAGCTTGCGTTTTGGAAAGGAAGAAACGCGCTTAGATCTCCATCAGTTCCTTTTCCTTCTTGGCGCACATCTCGTCGATCTTCTTGATGTGCTTGTCGGTGAGGTCCTGAATGTCCTTTTCGGCCTTCTTTTCCTCATCCTCTGTCATTTCGGATTTTTTCAGTGCCTTTTTCACGCTGTCAACAGCGTCGCGGCGGATGTTGCGGACGGCAACCTTGGCGTCCTCGGCATATTTGCGCACCTGCTTGATAAGATCCTTGCGGCGTTCTTCTGTCAGCTGCGGGAACACCAGGCGGATCACGCGGCCGTCATTCTGCGGGTTGATACCGAGGTCAGAGGTCTGGATGGCCTTCTCAATGGCCTTGAGCAGGGACTGATCCCACGGCTGGATGACAAGCGTGCGGGGATCGGGGGAAGAAACCGTGCCGACCTGGTTGATGGGGCTGGGCTGGCCGTAATATTCGACAGAAATACGGTCGAGCACCTGTGCATTGGCGCGGCCTGCGCGGACAGCTGCGAAATCGGAGCCGAGCACCTCCAGAGTTTTTTCCATTTTGCGCTGGAATTCCTTGAGATCTGCCATTTTAAAGTTCCTCCTTTACAATCGTGCCGATCGGCTCGCCCATGACGACACGCAGAATGTTCTGCGGATCCTTGAGTGCGAAAACCTGAACGGGAATATGGTTATCCATGGAAAGCGAAGTGGCTGTTGTGTCCATAACGGCCAGATGCTTGGCCAGCACTTCGTCATAGGTAATAGCGTCGTATTTGACCGCGTTGGGATCCTTGGCCGGGTCTGCCGAGTAAACGCCGTCGATATTCTTGGCAAGCAGAATGGCGTCGGCGCCTATTTCTGCTGCGCGCAGCACAGCGCCTGTGTCGGTGGAGAAGAACGGGTTGCCGGTGCCGCAGCCGAAGATCACGACGCGGCCCTTTTCCAGGTGACGGATTGCCTTGCTGCGGATATATGGCTCTGCAATCTGGTTCATGGCGATGGCCGTCTGTACGCGGACCTCGACGCCGCGCTGCTCCAGGCAGTCGGCCACGGCCAGTGCGTTGATGACAGTTGCAAGCATGCCCATGTGGTCTGCGCGCGTGCGTTCCATCTTGCCGCCGCCATCCTTGATGCCGCGCCAGAAGTTGCCGCCGCCAACCACAACACCGACCTGGACGCCGGCGGCGACGCACTGCCTGATGACGTCGCATACGCCGCCGATTACAGCAAAGTCCAGACCGCGGTGGGCGTCACCGGCGAGGGCCTCCCCACTGATTTTCAGCAGAACACGTTTATATTTCGGTTCATTCATGGTTATGAAACTCTCCCTTTATAAGTTCGCATCTATTTTATAATAGAATGCGCGAGTTGAAAAGAGGGAAAATCAAATTTCCAGGATTGTTTTCATTTTTTTCACAAACTGCTGCGCAATCCGGATTCAGCAGTTGCGCTGCGGGCAATCTTCGGGTATAATGAATAAATTACAGGATCATGCATCCGGGAGGATTGAAATATGGAAGAAGAAAGAAAGCCGATTGAGAACAAGAACTTCATCGACGCATTTATCGAGGAAGATCTGGCCCCCGGCGGACAGTATGAGGGCAAGCGCGTGCATACGCGTTTCCCGCCGGAGCCGAACGGATATCTGCATATCGGCCACTGCAAGGCGCTGACGATTGACTTTGGCACGGCGGAAAAATTTGGCGGTCTGTGCAATCTGCGCATGGACGATACCAACCCGACCAAAGAGGACACCGAGTACGTCGACGCCATCAAGACGGATATCCACTGGCTGGGCTTTGACTGGGGCGAGCGGTTCTTCTATGGCTCGGATTATTTTGAAAAGGATTACGAATACGCGGTGGAGCTGATCAAAAAGGGACTGGCCTATGTCTGCGATCTGACGCCGGAGCAGTTCCGGGAGTACCGCGGCGATATCGGCAAGCCGGCCATCTCCCCGTACCGTGACCGCTCGGTGGAGGAAAACCTCGACCTGTTTGAGCGGATGAAAAACGGTGAGTTCCCTGAGGGCAGCCGCACGCTGCGTGCGAAGATTGATCTGGCCTCCGGCAACTTCAATATGCGTGACCCGGTTATCTACCGGATCCGCTACATGCACCATCACCGCCAGGGGGACAAGTGGTGCATCTATCCGATGTACGACTTTGCCCATCCGATCCAGGATGCACTTGAGGGCATTACGCACTCGCTGTGCACGCTGGAATTTGAGGCGCACCGCCCGCTGTACGATTGGGTTGTGGAGCATATCTCCATTCCCGGCTATAAGCCGCGCCAGATCGAGTTTGCAAGACTTGGCATTGACCACACGGTCATGTCCAAGCGCAAGCTGCGTCAGCTTGTTGAGCAGAATTACGTTTCCGGCTGGGATGACCCGCGGATGCCGACGCTCTGCGGCCTGCGCCGCCGCGGCTACACCAGCCGTGCGATCCGCGCCTTCTGTGACCGCATCGGCGTTGCAAAGTCGGCCAGCACTGTGGAATATGCCTTCCTGGAGCACTGCCTGCGGGAGGATCTTAACGATACAGCCGCCCGCACCATGGCAGTTCTGAAGCCGGTGAAGCTGGTAATTACCAATTACCCGGAGGACAAGACCGAGACGTTTGAGGTGGAAAATAACCCCGTGCATCCCGAACAGGGCATGCATACCGTTACCTTCTCCCGCGAGATCTGGATCGAGGCGGAGGATTTTCTGGCAGAGCCGATTCCCAAATACAAGCGTCTGTACCCGAATGGCCCGGAATGCCGGCTGAAGGGCGCATATCTCATCAGCTGTACCGGCTGCAGGCTGAATGACGATGGCAGCGTCGCGGAAATCTACGCAACGTACGACCCGGATTCCCGCGGCGGCGATCCCACCGACGGGCGCAAGGTCAAGGGCGCGACGATCCACTGGGTGGACAGCCGGACAGCCGTTGATGCAGAGGTGCGCCTGTACGACAATCTGTTCCTGGATGCACAGCCGGACGGCCCGGACAAGAACTTCCTGGACTGCATGAACCCCGATTCCCTGCAGGTGCTGACCGGCTGCAAGGTCGAGCGTGCGCTTGTGGAGGATGCGAAGGTATTTGACGCCGAGGGCGAGAGCCGCACAGCGCGGACTGCGCCCGGCTATCAGTTTATGCGTGTAGGCTATTTCTGCATGGACTCCCGCGATTGCCATGCGGATCATCTGGTCTTTAACCGCAGTGTTCTGCTCAAGGACAGCTTCAAGCCGGCAAAATAAGAACGTTTGAGACTATCAAAAAACTACGGATAGCAGTCGGATAATAGGACAGCAGGGAACGAGCGCAGGCGGTACCGCCTGCGCTCGTTTGTTTCTGGGTTACGCCCGGGTGTTTTTGCTGTTCGGGGGCGTTGTGATATGGACATGGTTGTTGATGTGGTCACTGCAATAGCAATAATAGCCATTGCACTTGGAGCAGTAGCGGAACTCCAGATTGGGATAGTCTGTATCCGTTCTGCCGCAGACCGTGCATTTATGCCGGTACGGCTTCTGGCCGGTTTTGGACTGATAGGAACTGGCCCAGTTGGCATTCGGATGGGCACCGGCAGAGGTCGTGCGATAGTTTTTGTGCTGCCGGTACCGCATGGAGCTGGGCAGAAGATTTTTAATGTCGCTGCCGAAGAACAGGAAATAGTTGAGAAGCGGGACAATCGGCAGCAGCCAGTAAAAGCTGAGAAGCCCAGACTGCATGGAAACAAAGACATTCAGCGCAGTAACAATCAGATAGACCCACGCCATGTATTTCATCTTGATGGGGATGATGAAGAACAGCAGCACCTTGGCCTCGGGAGCGATGGTTGCCACGGCGAGGAACAGACTGAGGTTCAGCGCGGTGGCGTCGGCGCCGGAGCCGAGCAGGATTGCCGCCACGTCTGTCAGCAGAACGCCGGCCAGATAATAGAGATTGAAGCGGAACGCGCCCCAGTAGCCCTCCAGAATCTTGCCGAACTGATAATAACAGAACAGCGACACCGCGGCAAGGAAGAACGACCACCCGGTTGTGTCGAGCAGATAGGTGAAAATATAGGTGACGAGCCGCCAGACCTGCCCATGCAGAATAGCCGAGCGGCTGAAGCACAGATACCGGTAGACGAGATTGCTGGGATCGATCATGGACAGTACATACACGGCCAGATTGCCGATGGCAATATAGAGCATCAGATTGGCGATGCCCTTGTTTCTGTTTTTGAGACAAAAGCGCTCGAAGCGCCGGCGAAGATCCTTCATACGATTACCCTCCCTACTGCATGTCTATCATGATACCCAAGCGATCGGGAAAAATCTACCCTGCAAATGTAAATATTCTTCTCAGGGTAAGTATGGACAGGCAAGCTGCGTCTCAAACCATCCGGCAGATGAAACGTGTGCGGATTTTCTGCAATATCGAAACATTTCCCTTGACTTTTGCGTCACTTTTTGTATAATCGAGTTACAACTGAACAGCCTTATCAAGAGCGGTGGAGGGAACGGCCCGATGAAACCCGGCAACCTGCAGTCTGCAAGGTGCCAAATCCGGCGAAGCAATCGAAAGATGAGGGAGAGAACTGATATGCGTTCTGCCCCTCGGGCAGGGCGTTTTTTTACGCCTCAGAAAGGAATCGTCATGAACAACAGAAAAATCTTTACATCCGAATCTGTAACGCAGGGCCATCCCGATAAGCTCTGCGACCTTGTCTCCGACAGCGTTCTGGACGCCATTCTGGAGCAGGATCCGAATGGCCGGGTAGCCTGCGAGACAGCTGCGACGACCGGCATGGTGCTCGTTATGGGCGAGATCACGACTTCTGCGCAGATTGATATTGACCGTATTGCCCGCAACGCCATCTGCGATGCCGGTTACGACCGGCCGGAGATGGGCTTCGACGGCCACAGCTGCAATGTGATGGTTGCTGTAGGCCATCAGTCCCCGGATATCGCCATGGGCGTCGACAGCTCATTTGACGGCGGCGACACCGGCGCCGGCGACCAGGGTATGATGTTCGGATTTGCCTGCACACAGACGAAGGAGCTCATGCCGGCCCCCATCGCCTACGCGCATAATCTGACGAAGGCACTGACCGCAGCGCGGATCTCCGGCAAGCTGCCGTGGCTGCGCCCGGACGGCAAGAGCCAGGTTTCTGTACAGTACGGCGACGACGGTATGCCTGCCCGCATCGATACGGTCGTTGTTTCGACGCAGCACTCGGATGAGATTTCCATCGGCGAACTGCGTGACGAGATTGTACACACCGTTATTGAGCCCAACCTGCCCTCGCGCCTTCTTGACGCGCAGACAAAATACTTTGTGAACCCGACCGGGCGCTTCGTCATTGGCGGCCCGGCAGGCGATTCCGGATTGACCGGACGCAAGATCATTGTCGATACCTACGGCGGCTACGCGGCCCACGGCGGCGGTGCATTCTCCGGCAAGGATCCGACGAAGGTTGACCGCAGCGGCGCATATATGGCGCGCTACATTGCGAAGAATCTTGTGGCAGCCGGCCTGGCAGATACCTGCCAGCTGCAGCTGGCCTATGCCATCGGCGTGGCGCATCCCGTCTCCGTGCTGGTCGAGACGTACGGCACGGGCAAGATTGCCGACGAGAAGCTTGCGCAGCTTGTGCGGGAATGCTTTGATCTGCGCCCCGCAGCGATCATTCAGACGCTTGGCCTGCGGCGCCCGATTTACCGGCAGACTGCCGGCTATGGCCATTTTGGCCGTGCGGAGCTGGATCTTCCGTGGGAAAAGACCGATATGGTGCAGGAGCTGCTTGCAAAAGCGTGAAAAGTAGGATATGATACCTGCGTATGTTTGCATACAAAGGAGCGAAAAGCATGAAAAAAATTGAAATCATGGGCTGCGGCTATATCGGTCTCCCCACGGCCATCACCTTTACGCTGGCAGGGTATGAGGTCTGCGGCTTTGATGTGAAGGATACCGTTGTCGAGACGCTCAACGCGGGTCACATCCATATTGTCGAGCCCGGTCTGCAGGAGGCCATGACAAAGGCCATGGCGACGGGTAGGCTGCATTTTACGTCCAAGCCGGAGCCGGCGGACGTGTTCATCATCTGCGTCCAGACGCCGTACCGCGAGACAGAGGAGCATAAGCGTGTGTCCGACATGCGCTTTGTCGAGTCTGCAGCGAAGGAGGTCGGCGCCGTTCTGCGTGAGGGCAACCTCTGCGTGCTCGAATCCACCTCGCCCCCCTATTCCACGCGCATGGTGGAGAAAATTGTGAGTGAGGCTTCCGGCATTGCGCCTGAAAACTTTATGACGGCCCACTGCCCGGAGCGGATTATTCCGGGCCGGATGCTCATTGAGCTGCGTGAAAATGACCGTATCATCGGCTCAAACCGGCCGGAATCGGCGCAGTATGCCAAGAAAATCTATGAAAAGGTCGTCACCGGCGGCACAATCCGCCTGACGGATGATCTGACCGCCGAAATGTGCAAGCTGACGGAGAACACGTTCCGCGATATCAACATTGCCTATGCCAACGAGCTCAGCAAGGTCTGTGACCGGCTCGGCATCGACGTGTTCAACCTTATCCAGCTGGCAAACTGCCACCCCAGAGTCAATGTCCATATGCCGGGCGTCGGCGTCGGCGGGCACTGCATCGCCGTCGATCCGTGGTTCATCCACGAAAAATTTGAGGATATCACGCCGCTCATTTATGAGGCGCGTCTGGTTAATGATGGAAAGCCGGCCTGGACAGCGGACCGGATTGCCAGGGATGTGAAGCCCGGGGCAAAGATTGCGGTGCTCGGCATGAGCTTCAAGGCCAATATCGACGACACGCGCGAGAGTCCGTCGGTGCTGTTTGCTAATATCCTGAAAGAGCGCGGCTATGAGGTGCTGGCCTGTGAGCCGTATATCCAGGGCGATGTGGCGGGCTATCACAACTACGCGCTGGAGGAGGCCATGGCGCAGTGCGACTATGCTGTCATTACGCTCCTGCACAATGTGTTCAAGGAGAACAAGGCGCTCATTGCCTCCAAGCCGTATTACGACTGTGTGGGCCTGATGGAGCCGTAAATTCTGAAATAGAATCATAACCACCGGCTGTGCCTGATCTCATTGTGGAGGCGTTGATCGCCAGGGCGTATCTGAAAACTGCCAACGCCCCCGGACAGCGGACCTTTTCGCGCTGTGCTGCATCATTTTTCCTTGAAATACGTCAGGATTCCTGCAAAAAATGTCTTGCTCACCACGAAAATTCCTCGCTGCCGGTCACATCTCCAGTTTTCGGATACACCCTGGCCTGCTGCCTCCTGTCCGGCCCGGTCAGCACAAGCCAAGAAATATGCGGGTAAAACTGATATGCTCCCCCTATGGAAACAGTGTTTTATTTCACTGTCTCTCATAGAGGGAGCATATCAATCCTGGAGCCGGCTTTTTTAGGGGATTATCTTAATGAGATTAGACACGACCGGTGGTTATGATTAGTTTTATTTACTTTGCCTGATAGCGCGTTTTGATGTCCTCGCCGCGGATATACTTGCCCATCGGCTTCCACAGCAGCCAGCCCACGACCAGCACCAATGCGCAGTCGATCACCATATAGGAGCCGTTATACAGCGCAGAATAGAACCACGGCGTCGTCATGGTCATGCCAAAGAACGTATCCGGCATGTATTCGCCCCAGACAGTTGCGCCGGTGATATAGTGCGCCAGGAAGCGCAGGGCGCTGCCGGCCAGCGTGCCATAGAAGAAGCCGAAGCGCGTCTTGCTGAACGCGCCGGCAACGCCGAGCGCCGTAAATGCAAGGATATAATCACCGAGCATCGACTGCCAGCTCCATGCATACGCACCGTCGAGCAGCAGCTGCAGAATGCTGAATGCAAACGAGGCCAGCATGCCCGGGCCAAAGCCCCAGCGGGAGCAGAACAGGAAAATCGGCAGCATGGACAGCGTGATGGACCCGCCCTGCGGCAGCTCCCACAGCTTCAGATAGCCCAGCACCTGCGCTAAGGCAATCATGACGGCGGCTTCGCACAGGCAGCGAAGCGTCATTCTGGTTTTGGATTTCATGAAAAATCCTCCAATATAAAAAAGTACCGCACACAACCGGATCAATGGTGTAGTGCAGTACGCTGCGTTATGAGAACAAAGCACATTCCTACGCCGGCATTACCCGGATCAGGTTCAAGGGACATGCAGACTCTGCAATCTCAGCCGGTTACCCAGCGCCCCCGTGTTCGATTGTCTGTGGCCGAGTAGTATTATACTGTCCGGCAGACAATGCGTCAAGAAAAATTCGCACGGGCTCTTGCAAAAAACAAAAAAACAGCTAAGATAGAAGGACTGACGCATAACAGGAGGATTTGTCCGTATGAAAAAGACAGCCAGCCAGGCACCTAACCTGCTGCAGGGCCCGCTGCTTCCCAATATGACGCGCTTTTTCCTGCCGATCATGCTGGGCTCTTTGCTGCAGCAGCTGTATTCCATGGTTGACGCCGTGGTGCTGGGCCGCTTTGTCGGGAAAACAGCACTGGCCGCCGTCGGCGGGTCAGACCTTGCTATTATCAATCTGGTTGTCGGCTTCTTCATTGGCCTGTCCTCCGGCGCAGCCGTTGTCGTTTCCCAGCATGATGGCGCAGGAGAGAATACGATGGTCAGCAAAGCTGTGCATACGGCCATTGTCTTTGCGGCCATCATCGGCGCTGTGATGACAGTGCTCGGCATTGCGTTGGCGCGGCCGATTCTTGTGATGCTCGATCCGCCGGAGGATACGTTGGCAGACTCCATCATTTATTTGCAGTGGTACTTTGCCGGCATGATCCCCTCCATGATCTACAACATGGGCGCGGGTATTCTGCGCGCCGTGGGTGACTCCAAACGGCCATTGTATTTTCTGATCGTCTGCGCCGCGGCAAACACGGTGCTGGACCTTTTGTTTGTGGCTGTGTTCCACATGGGCACGGCCGGCGCGGCCATCGCCACAAGCATCTCGCAGCTTATCTGCGCTGCGCTTGTCATCTGGACACTGGCGCGCATCGAGGGCCCCTGCCGCCTGTGCCGCGGGCAGCTGCGTATGGATCGCGCGCTTGTCCGGCGCATGACCGCCATCGGCCTCCCGGCGGGCTTTGCCAGCGTCATGTATACCGCTGCCAACGTCATCATCCAGAAGGCCATCAATCTGCTCGGTACCGACGCAGCGGCAGCGTGGTCTATTTTCTGGAAGCTTGACGGCTTCTTCTGGCCCATCTCCAGCGCCATCGGCATCACTGTCATGACCTTTGTCGGGCAGAATTACGGCGCCCGGCAGCATGACCGCATCCGAACCTGCATCCATACTGGCTTTGCCATGCACTTTGGCTTTACCATCGCGTTCAGCCTTCTGATGTTCCTTACCCGCGGCCTGATGGTGCGCTTTTTTACGGACGACGGGGCCGTCATGGCCGAGGGGGAAAAAATTATCACCATGCTGGCCTTTTTCTACCCGACGTTCTGCTGCGTTGAGGTTCTTTCCTCCGCTATGCGCGGTGCAGGCAACAGCGTCATGCCGACCATTCTGACGCTGTTCGGTACGTGTATTCTGCGGCTGACGCTGCTGTTCACCGTGACATTCCCGCACCTGTCCAACTGGACCATCGCCCTTTGCTATCCCGCAACATGGGCTGCAACATCCATTTTGTTTCTTGTTTATTACAAGTGCTTCCGCTGGCTGCCAAACCATCAGGCGCTTTAAGCCGCTGGCGGCTCACCGGCAGAGATGCACAGCCGCTGATAAACAGCGGGTTATCCCAAAACAGTCTTTTGAAGCGAAGCAGCCGCACGGATGGTCCGTGCGGCTGCTTTTGCATGGAAGAAGTAAATGTCAGCTGGCGTTGCCATCGTCTGGATCAAAGCACTCAAAGATTGCAATGCCGTCGTCCTTCTCGCAGGCCAGCAGATCTGCCTTCGAGCGGATGGTCCAGTTGACCTCCTGCGCGCCCCAGACACGGATGCATTGGCGCAGGCAGTAATTTTTCCGGTCCGAAAACTGGTACGCAATAAAATCCGGAACGGTCAGGAAGTTCTCCAGAAGGTTTCCGGCGATAAAGCGCTTGATCCAGGATAGGCCGGAGGATTTCTTTTCAAACCGCATGGAAAGCTGCCCGCGGCAGATCTCCGGGCGCAGCTTTTTGACGGCAATCAGCGCAAATGGGTCGAACGATTCGATGCAGTATTCGCCGGTGTAGCTGTCCAGCCGCTCGCAGACGGCCTTGGCCAGCGCTTTATGGTTCCCATTTGCGGTTTTCAGCTCGATGATGAGCGGCGTGGCGTGCTCAAACAGCGCCAGAACCTCGTCAAAGGTCGGAATCTGCTCCTGCGTCCCCTCCAGCCGCAGCTGCTTGAGCTCGCTGTATGTCAGATCTTCGATATTCCCATCGACATTCGCGCAGCGGCGCAGTGCAGAGTCATGGAACACCGCCAGCGTCCCATCCTTGAGCAGATGCACGTCCAGCTCAGCGCCGAAGCCATGACCGATGGCGCGGCGGAAGGCCGGCAGCGAGTTTTCCGGGATCTGCGGCTTGTCGTGGAAGCCGCGGTGAGCGTAGCGGTATTTTTTCAGAATCTCCCACTTCCTATGCCCCTTGCGGCAGCGCAGGGCCAGCGTAAAGAGAAGATCCAGAACCAGAAGAACAATTAGAATGATGCAGATTGTCAGCATAACAAAAAGACTTCCTTCTGTAGAAAAATCAAAATTCTGCGTTTGCGGAGACCAGTCCCGTTGGGCTCAAAACGCAAACCGGCGGAACGTTTATGCATGGGAACGTTAATCATCCATATCCTCAAACGCGGCCAGTCCCTTCTTGGCTGTCCCCTTTGCATCGCCATGGCGGACAAACAGCATGGTGACAAAGCTCATGGCGACAAAGAACGCCGCATATGGGAACAGCACGCGATAGTCGATGTTGCGCATCAGTGTACCGGCCAGTACCGGCGTCACAACCTGCGCGGACATGGACGCGGTGTAATAGTAGCCGGTGAATTTGCCGATGTCCGAGCCCCTGCACATCTCAACGACCATCGGCAGGCTGTTGACGTTGATTGCGGCCCAGGCAAGGCCGACGAGCGCAAATACCAGGAACATGATGAAGTTGATGGACTGGTAGGCAGTTGTCAGCACATATCCAAGGCCAAAGCAGACAGCAAGCAGAATCACGCCGCCCTGGATGGTGCGCTTGCGGCCAATTTTTGCGGCGATGGCACCAATAGGGATGTAGGAGACGATGGCGCCGGCCGTCGCAATCAGCAGACACTGCGAGGCACCGCCAAGTCCCTGCCCCATGACCTCGCTGACATAGGTGGTGAACCACGTCGTGACACCGTTATAGCCGATGAACCAAAGGGCAATGGAGACCAGCAGGAAGCCAAGACTCTTTTTTACCGGCTTCGGCAGCGCCTCGTTGCCGCTGCCGTCGTCCTCGGCGAGATTCCATTCCGGGTGCTGACGCTCCAGTGCCTGATTTTCCGCGGTGAGCTTCGGCTCCCGGATGGTCAGGAACAAGATGCCGACAGAAACGAACATGACCGCCGATACGATGATGAAAAGCGGCTGATAGTTTACGTGCGCCATGGCGGCAACCTTGGCATTCGGATACAGAACAGCGGCCACACCGAGATAGATGATGCCGCCGACTGCACCCATCAGGTTGATGATCGCGTTGCCGCGCGAACGCAGCGGCTTCGGGGTGACGTCGGGCATGAGCGCAACTGCCGGGGAACGGTAGGTGCCCATGGCGATGAGCAGCAGAGCAAGGACAATGACAAACGATGCGGTCTTGAGTCCGGAGGGCTGTGCAGCGTAGCTGTTGTCAAGGATCGGCAGGATGTTCATCAGAATGACAGCGCAGCCTGTGCCAAAGAGGATAAACGGCATGCGCTTGCCGATTTTGGTGCTCGTCCGGTCGGAAATGGAGCCAAACAGCGGCAGCAGGAACAACGCGAGAATATTGTCCGCTGCCATAATTGCGCCGGAGAAGGTTTCATTCATGTGGAAGGTTTTTGTGAGGATCAGCGGTACAACGCTGTCGTACATCTGCCAGAATGCACAGATGGACAAAAATGCCAGACCAACGAGGATGGTACGCTTGTTGTTGAGCTTCATGCCGGATCTCCTTTTTGTAATGTGTTGAGGACCTCGCGGATATTTTTCATGCAGTACGTCGGCTGGACGTGATATTTCTGGATATCATCCAACACGCCCTCACCGGAGAGCACAAAAATCGTATCAATGCCCGCATTGACGCCGCAGGCAATGTCTGTATAAACCCGGTCGCCGATCAGGCAGGTCTGCGCCTTGCTGCAGCCGTATTTCTCCATGGCCAGCAGCGCCATCTCCGGCTGCGGCTTTCCGATGACCTTTGGCCGCCGTCCGGTCGCGGTGCAGAGCATTTCGATGACGCTGCCGCAGTCCGGCGCGCTGCCGTACCAGGTCGGGCAGACAAGATCGGGATGTGTGGCAATATACTCGGCGCCGCGATTTAATAAAATGCAGCAGCTTTCAAGCTTCTCGTATGTCAGCTCCGTGTCATAGCCCAGCAGCACTGCGCCGATGCCGTCCTGCAGCGTATCGGCCACCTGCAGCCCTGCCCGCCGCAGCTGGCTCTTGAGCGATTCGGTGCCGCAGACATAATAGACCATCTCCGGGGAATAGCGGCCGCGAAGATAGCGGATGGTCGCGTCGGTGCTGGTGAGAAAATCATCGGCGGATGCCTCGATGCCGAGACGCGCCATTTTTGCAAGATAGGCGTCTGTCCCACGCGAGGAATTGTTTGTCAGAAACAGATATTTTCCGCCGGTTTCGCGCACATAACGCAGAAACTCCACCGTACCGTCAAAGAGTGTTTCACTTAAATAAATCGTGCCGTCCATGTCGAGCAGGAACAGCCGCTTTTCCGCAAGGGACATCGGGATACCTCCCACATTGTTTTTCAGACCCATTATAATGCGTGCGGCGTGATTTGACAAGCGGCGGGAAAGCGCCTACAATACAGAATCATATCTGCACAGGAGGAACGGGATATGGATTGTTTGCCGGCGGTGCTTGCTCCGGCGCTTTTGGCGTGGTATGAGGCCGGGCACCGGGAGCTGCCATGGCGGCAGGACCGTGAGCCATATCATATCTGGCTGTCGGAAATTATGCTGCAGCAGACGCGCGTGGAGGCTGTCCGCGGCTATTACGCGCGGTTTCTGAAGGAACTGCCGGATATCGCTGCGCTGGCGGCCTGTGAGCCGGACCGCCTGACTAAGCTCTGGGAGGGGCTTGGCTATTACTCGCGTGTACGCAATCTGCAGAAGGCCGCGCAGCAGATCCTGACGCAGCACGGCGGCAGATTCCCGCAGACATACGAGCAGGTGCGCGCGCTGCCCGGTGTGGGCGATTATACAGCTGGAGCCATCTGCTCGATTTGCTTTGACCTGCCGTGCCCGGCGGTCGATGGCAACGTGCTGCGTGTGCTCTCGCGCGTGATGGAGGCGTTCTCGCCCATTACAAAGCAGTCTGTCAAAAAGGAATATACGGCTGCGCTGCAGCCGGTCTATGCGGCGCATCCAGGCCAGTGCGGCACGCTGACGCAGGCGCTGATGGAGCTCGGTGCGTGCGTCTGCGTCCCAAACGGCGCGCCGCGGTGTGCGGCCTGCCCGCTGCGCGAATGCTGCCGCGCAGAAAAAAGCGGCACGTGGGATGTCCTGCCGGTCAAGGAGGCAAAAAAGCCCCGTCGCGAGGAGGAAAAAACGGTGTTCTTCCTGTCGTGCGGGACACAGTACGCCGTGCGGAAACGACCGCAGACGGGGCTTCTGGCCGGACTGTGGGAGCTGCCCAATGTGGAGGGCATGCTGGATGCGCCGCAGGCACTGGACTTCCTGGAGGCGCAGGGGCTGCAGCCGGAGGAGCTTTTAAAAACGCTTGAACGCACCCATATTTTCACACATGTTGCATGGCACATGCGCTGCTATTATGTCCGTGCTGCGGCCTGTGCGGGAGCATGGACATGGGTGGACGGCGCGCGGTTCGCACAGGATATTGCGCTGCCAACGGCATTCCGGATGTTCTGGCAGACAGAATAGAAATGATATTGCGGCAAAGAACTTTGTGTGAAACTGGGAAAGCTTCTCCCTTCCAAAAGCCTGTCCGGCCCCTGGAGACCCTATCTTTTCTCTCGCAAGAGAAAAGATAGGGGAGAAAAGAGTGCCTGGGGATGCGATTGGTGCATGCTGCATCTGAATTTAGGGCAACACCGCACAATTCGGCAAGAGGCTTCGACGAGAGATTTTGTTCCAAGATAAAGTTTGGAAAACGCAGGAATACTGTATGTATTTCAAGTTTTTCAAACTGCAAGATTGGGGCAAAAGATCCGGCGAAGGCCGCAGACGCAATTGTGCGGTGCTGCCTTAGGTGACAAACAGATTTGGAAAAACTCACATCGCACCAAATCACCTCGCCGTATCTTACTACGCGCCGCCCGTCATATCGGGATCAAATCTGGCAGCTGTTACAGTTTAATCCGTACAAAAAATAGAAGGTACATCCAAAATTGTATGGATGTACCTTTTTGTATTGGTCTTTCAAATTTGCTTGCTGTAAGATTCTGAGTAACAGCGTCCCTTTTCTCCCCCCATCTTTTCCGGCAAGGCGGAAAAGATGGGGCCGCCGGAGGCAAGTACTGCTGCAGAAAGATTGAAATCAACGCAATGGCGCAGCAGCTGATGCTTGTAATTCTCTCGTGAGAACATTTTATGCTGCCATGCGGACAAGAATCGCTGCAATCTGTGCGCGTGTCAGCTTGCCCCGCGGCAAAAAGCGCCCGCGCGCATCCCCTTGTACCAGCCCAAGCCCTGTGCAGGCCGCAACGCCGTCTTTTGCCCAGGCGGAGATCCTTCCGGCGTCAGCGTAGCCGTCAGCGCTGCCGCTGGTCCTCTGGCCGAGAAGCGCGTAATACCGCGCGAGGATCACAGCCATCTGCTCCCGTGTCAGTGTCCCGTCCGGACGGAATGTCCCGTCTGCATACCCCTGCAGGATCCCGCAGCCGGCGGCCCAGCTGATATACGGCGCATCTGCGCCGGACGGGTCTACATCGGAGAATATTGCGGCGCCGGCTGTCGGGTATGTCTCATGAATGCCGGCAAAGCGCGCAAGATCTGCCGCAAATTCTGCGCGGGTCACATACTTGTTTGGCTTCCATTCGCTGCTATCCGTCAGGAGCATCCAGCCGTACCGGACGCAGGTTTCCATGGCTTGATATCCCCAGTGGGTTTCGATCTGACTCTCATCGAATGCCTGCTCTCCCACGGCGTCGGCCGGAAGGTTGACGCCGGTATTTTTTGCGGAGTAGTAGACTGTGGCGGCTGTCGGTGCGATGCCGCGGCGCAGGAGCAGATCACGCACGGTGACAAACTCATAGCCCTCGGCAAGCAGATCATCCATGGCGGCCAGCGCGCCGTCAACGCTTGTCTTGTAAATATCGTGCACCAGAATGATTGCTCCGTCAAAGACGCCGGCCTCAATATTTTTTTTCACGGCTGCCGCGTCGCGGTGCTTCCAGTCCTCCGGATCGACCGACCAGTAAATGAGCGGCGCATGCACAACGGACCTGACAGTCTTATTCGCATTGCCGTAGGGCGCGCGGATATAGGCGTTTTCTTCGCCGCCTGCGGCTGTGATGAGCGTCTGTACGCTGTCGATTTCCCGCTGGACGGTTTCAGCGGAGCAGGTGTTGAGATTCTTATGATTGTATGTATGGTTTGCCAGCTGGTGGCCCTCGTCCACAATGCGGCGGAGCGTTTCCGGCCAGCCGGCGGCGTTTACGCCGTTGACAAAGAAGGTGGCATGGATGCCGCGCTCCGCCAGCCCGTCAAGAAGCTCGCCGGTGTATTTACCGGGGCCATCGTCAAAGGTAATTGCCAGCAGCTTTGCGCCGCAGTCCTGTGGCTGTGCCGCGCAGACCGGCAGAACCAGCGCGGATAAAAGCAGCAGAGCCAGCAGGGTGGATCGGAATTTGTGTATAGATCTCATAGGGGTCCCCTTTCTGCCGACATCATAGCAGATTGCCTGAAAAAAACAAGTATCCCGCGGATTTTTTAAGAAATCCGCGGGATATCTTAAGAATTTGCGCTTATTTCGCGGTGATGACAAGCTCGCCGTTTTGCACGTCGCACAAGAGCGTCTGACCGGGCAGCACATCGCCGCGCAGGATCCGCTGCGCCAGCAGCGTTTCAACCGTATGCTGCAGATATCTGCGGAGCGGTCTTGCGCCGAACTGCGGATCGTAGGCAGCATCGATCACGAATGTCTTGGCGGCCGGCGTCAGTTCGCACTGCAGCTGCTTGTCAGCAAGACGGCGGTTGAGCGCGGCAATCTGCAGATCGATAATACCGGTGATGTTTTCCTTCGACAGCGGCTTATAGAATACGATCTCATCGAGACGGTTGAGGAACTCCGGACGGAAGCTCCGACGCAGCAGCGTCTGCACCTCGTTCTTGGCCTCCACGGAAATCTCGCCCTCCGGCGTGATACCGTCGAGAATTGCCTGCGAGCCGAGATTCGAGGTCAGGATGATGATGGTGTTCTTGAAGTCCACGGTGCGGCCCTGGGAGTCGGTAATTCTGCCGTCATCAAGCACCTGCAGCAGAATGTTGAACACGTCCGGGTGTGCCTTTTCGATTTCATCAAACAAAATGACGCAATACGGTCTGCGGCGCACGGCCTCTGTCAGCTGGCCGCCCTCCTCGTAGCCCACATATCCGGGAGGCGCACCGATCAGTCTCGACACGGAGAACTTTTCCATGTACTCCGTCATATCAATGCGGACGAGGTTCTTTTCATCGTCAAACAGCGCTTCGGCCAGCGTTTTGGCAAGCTCTGTCTTGCCGACGCCCGTAGGCCCGAGGAACAGGAACGAGCCAAGCGGACGGTTCGGATCCTGAATGCCGGCGCGGCTTCTCTGGATGGCCTCCGAAACAACGCGGACAGCCTCATCCTGACCGACGACACGCTTGTGAAGCGTATCGGCCAGATGCAGCAGCTTATCGCGCTCACCCTCCATGAGCCGTGCGGTCGGGATGCCGGTCCAGCGCTCGATGATCTTCGCGATTTCTTCCTCTGTGACCTTGTTGCGGAGCAGGCTCGTTTCCTTGCTGCCCTGCGCCAGCTTTTCCTCCTGCTCAAGCTGCTTCTTTGCCTCGGGCAGATCCCCGTATTTGAGTTTTGCAGCCTTCTCCAGATCATAGCTCTGCTCGGCGGATTCGATATCGCGGTGAATCTGCTCAATTTTCTCGCGCAGCTGCTGCACGCGGCCAATGGCATTTTTCTCGTTTTCCCATTTGGCCTTCATGGAGTTGAAACTCTCGCGCTGCTCAGCCAGCTCCTTCTGCAGCTCGGCCAGACGGGCCTTCGACAGCTCGTCGTCCTCATTTTTGAGGGCGGCCTCCTCAATCTGCATCTGGATGATCTTACGGTTGATGACGTCCAGCTCGGTCGGCATGGAGTCCATCTCCGTGCGGATCATCGCGCAGGCCTCATCAATAAGGTCAATGGCCTTATCCGGCAGGAAGCGGTCGGTAATATAACGATTGCTGAGCGTTGCTGCGGCGATGATGGCGTTGTCAGTGATTTTGACGCCGTGGAACACCTCATAGCGTGATTCCAGACCACGCAGGATCGCAATGGTATCCTCTACGGTCGGCTCCTGCACGAGAACCGTCTGGAACCGGCGTTCGAGCGCGGGATCCTTTTCGATATACTGGCGGTACTCATCGAGCGTTGTTGCGCCGATGCAGTGAAGCTCGCCTCTGGCAAGCATCGGCTTGAGCAGATTGCCCGCATCCATCGAGCCCTCGGTCTTGCCCGCGCCCACGATGGTATGCAGCTCGTCGATAAACAGGATGATGCGGCCTTCAGACTTTTTGACCTCGGCCAGCACAGCCTTCAGACGCTCCTCAAACTCGCCGCGGTACTTTGCACCGGCAATCAGCGCGCCCATATCCAATGAGAAAATGGTCTTATCCTGCAGAGACTTCGGAACCTCATTTGCGACGATCCGCTGTGCAAGGCCCTCGACGATAGCCGTCTTGCCGACACCTGGCTCGCCGATGAGTACAGGGTTGTTTTTCGTTTTGCGGGAAAGAATCCGGATAACATTGCGGATCTCATCATCACGGCCGATGACAGGATCCATCTTCTGCTCTCTTGCGCGCTTGACAAGATCCGTGCCGTATTTCTCCAGCGCCTCATAGGTGTCCTCCGGCGTATCGGACGTCACGCGCTGATTGCCGCGGATGGACTGCAGCGCCTGCAGGCAGGATTCCTTTGTAATCTGGTATGGGCGGAACAGATCTTTCAGCGTCTGATCCGCATTTTCAATCAGGGACAAAAACAGATGCTCGACGGAGACATACTCGTCCTTCATCTGCTTGGCGAGTTCCTCTGCCTGGTTGAGAGCGGTATCTACTGCGCGTGCAACATAATATTTATCTGCCTCACGGCCAGAGCCGGTCACGCGCGGCAGCTTGTTCAGCTCTGCGTTCGCGGCAGCCTCAAAGCTTTCCAGCGTGATGCCCATTTTCTTGAGCAGCTGCGGTACAAGGCCGTTTTCCTGCTGCAGAAGGGCGCAGAGCAGATGAATCTGCTCAATCTGCTGATTGGCGTGATCGATGGTCAGCTTTTGGGCGGCCTGAATGGCCTCCAGGGACTTTTGCGTATAATTCTGTGCGTTCATACATAACACCTCTGATTCCGGGGATTAGCACTCTCTACATTCGAGTGCTAATTAATTTTGGCTTCATCATAGACCCGCCCGCCGTGTTTGTCAAGGGGTGCGCAGCGCATTTTTTGTGACTTTTCTGTAAACATTTGATCGAGAAAATATTTTGGGCATTTAAAAGATATTTAATAACTGGCCGCTAAGTTTTTTAATAATCCGATGATAAGATAATTTTGCAAGAAGCGATATACACTTTTTCATTTTCCCCTCATATTGATAAAGAATCCCCCGCAGACGAGCTGGTCACTCGTTTGCGGGGTTTCTTTTTTTATATACCAGAAAATGCTCAATAAGAAATAATAAAATAAATTTATGGCTTAATAGGCAAAATATATTGACAGTGCAGGAACAAGGGCGCTATAATTAAAGCAAAGGGGGCATGGGCATGAAAAAGCAACCCGATCCGGCGCGGCATTGTGCCGCAGGGGCGGCGCCATACCGCGCCAAAGAGGATCGTGACAGCAATTATATTGGCCGCCGGCTGCAGGCCGCCCGGCGGGAGCTGCATCTGAGTCTGGAGCAGCTGCGGCTGCGCCTGGCCGCCTGCGGCGTTGAGGTCGGATGCACTGCAATCAGCAAGTGGGAGACGGGGCGAGTCGTGCCGGGCGCTTATCAGCTGATGGCTCTGTGCCACGCGCTGGAGCTGGAGGACGATGGCTTTGCCTGTTTCACCAGCAGCCGCCAGCCGGCACTCAACGCCGAGGGCCGCAGAAAACTGCGGGAGTACCGGGAGGATCTGATTGCCTCCGGCAGGTACCAGCCGCAGCAGCCGGCAGCGCCCATCCGCTACCGCGATATGCCTGTAAGCGATCTGCCGGTCTCTGCCGGTACGGGCACATTTTTGGATGAGGGCAGCTTCCAGCTGGTGAGCTTTCCGGAGAGCAGCATTCCGACCGGTGCGGTGTTCGGTGTCCGCGTGTCCGGCGACAGCATGGAGCCGGTCTATCACAGCGGGCAGATTGTCTGGGTGCAGCCGTGCCAAACACTGCGCAGCGGAGAGGTTGGCGTCATGGTCTATGATGGGCAGGGCTATCTCAAGGTCTATACGGAGCAGGAGCCGGACGAGCAGGCGCGCGATGCGCTGCAGTCCGATGGCGTGCGGCACATGCAGCCGGTCATGCTGTCTTATAATCAGGCGTATCCGCCGAAGACGATCCGGCCGGAGCTGGAATTTCAGATCATCGGCAAGGTGTTATGATACAATGAAAAGAGGTATTTATCATGGGAAAAACATTAGTTGCATATTTCTCGGCGTCCGGTGTGACGGCAAAGGTTGCGGAAAAGCTGGCGGAGGCCACCGGTGCGGATCTGTTTGAGATTCAGCCGAAGGTGCCCTATACCAGCGCGGACCTCAACTGGATGGATAAGACGTCCCGCAGCACCATCGAGATGAAAAATCCCGCCTCCCGCCCGGAAATTGACGGCAGCTGCAGCGCGGCGGATTATGACACCGTATTTGTCGGGTTCCCGATCTGGTGGTATGTTGCGCCCACGATTGTCAATACGTTTCTGGAGAGCTGCGATCTGAGCGGCAAAACTGTCGTCCCGTTTGCAACCTCCGGCGGCAGCGGCATGGGAAAAACAAACGCAAGCCTTGCGCCGAGCTGCAAGGGAGCCAAGCTGCTTGACGGCAAGGTGTTTCATGCCGGCGTCGGCGCGCAGGAACTGGCTGCGTGGGTGCAGTCGCTGCATATCTGATGAAAATACCGGTACCGGATTGGAGAAATTATATGGAGTATCGTGTGCTTCCGCATGGCGGTGAACGCATCAGCATGATTGGTATGGGTTCGTCTGTCATCGGGGAACGGCCGGAGCATGAAATCATCGAGACGGTTCGTGCCGCACACGCACTGGGCGTCAACTATTTTGATATGACCGGCGGCCATGCAGCCATCCTTGCCGCATATGGCAAGGCGCTGCAGGATATCCGGAAGGATGTCTATCTGCAGGTGCATTTCGGCGCAGACTACGCATCCGGTGCATACGGCTGGACAACAAAGCTCGACGAGGTCAAGCGCTCGGTTGCATGGCAGCTGGAAAAGCGGGCAAGCGACTGTATCGGCTGTGGCCACTGTGCCCGGCGCTGTCCGTTCCATGTGCAGCAGAGCGCGCGGATGCAGACCATTCAGGATTATTTTGGCGTGTAAGCCGCCGGCAGTGCGGGGAAGGAAACGATGAAGGAACGTGCATATCTGGCCATTGATCTGAAATCCTTTTATGCCTCCGTGGAGTGCATGGAGCGTGGGCTTGACCCATTAAAGACCAATCTGGTCGTGGCAGACCCGACCCGCACCGAGAAAACCATCTGTCTGGCGGTTTCCCCTTCCTTAAAGGCGTATGGGATTTCCGGCCGGGCCCGGCTGTTTGAGGTGGTGCAGCAGGTAAAGCTTGTCAACGCGGCAAGGCAGCAGCGCGCGCCGGGGCGCACACTGTGCGGAGCGTCGAACAACGATGAGCAGCTGCGGCGGGAGCCTGCGCTGGCGCTGGACTATATTGTTGCGCCGCCGCAGATGGCACGGTATATGGAGGTTTCTGCGCAGATTTACCAGATTTACCTGAAGTATATTGCGCCGGAGGATATCCACGTCTATTCTGTCGATGAAGTATTCATTGACGCGACAAATTATCTCAATACCTATCAGATGACGCCGCGGGAGCTTGCCATGCGGATGATCCTTGACGTGCTGCATACGACGGGCATTACCGCCACGGCAGGGATCGGGACAAATCTGTATCTGGCCAAGATCGCTATGGACATCGGGGCCAAGCATGTCCAGCCGGATAAAAACGGTGTGCGGATCTGCGAGCTTGATGAGCTGCGCTACCGTCAGACGCTGTGGCAGCACCGACCCTTGACGGATTTCTGGCGTGTTGGGCGCGGCTATACGAAAAAGCTGGAGGCACGCGGGCTATACACCATGGGGGACATTGCCCGCTGCTCCATCGGCGGGCCGGATGATTTTTATAACGAGGATCTTCTGTATCAGATGTTTGGCGTAAATGCAGAGCTGCTGATTGACCATGCGTGGGGCTGGGAGCCGTGTACCATCGCCGATATCA
Source organism: uncultured Oscillospiraceae bacterium (assembly GCA_934636305.1). Taxonomy (GTDB): domain Bacteria; phylum Bacillota; class Clostridia; order Oscillospirales; family Oscillospiraceae; genus CAG-170. The sequence goes on along the minus strand of CAKUAM010000003.1, from coordinate 11,425 downwards.
AGGCCTACCGGCCAGAGACGAACAGCATCAGCTCCGGCCAGGTGCTGCAGTGTCCCTATGCGTGCGCGAAGGCACGGCTGGTCGTGCGGGAGATGGCCGATGCGCTGGTGCTGGAGCTGGTGGATAAGCGGCTGGTGACGGATCAGATTGTGCTGACGGTCGGATATGATGTGGAAAATCTCATGGATCCCGCGATCCGGAGCCGCTACCATGGGCCGGTCACGACGGACCATTACGGACGGAAGGTTCCAAAATATGCGCATGGATCGGAGAATCTGAGCGGGCATACATCCTCTACAAAAGAGATTCTGGAGGCGGTGAGCCGACTGTTTGACCGGATTGTGGATCCCAATCTGCTCGTCCGGCGCATGTATGTGGTGGCAAACCGTGTGGTACAGGAGGGCTGTGCGCCAAAGCCGCCGGAATGCCAGCAGCTGGACTTTTTCACGGATATCGCCGCCGAGCAGCAAAAACACGAGGCTGCACAGGCGGAGCGGGAGCGGGAACGCCGGATGCAGGAGGCTCTGCTTGATATCAAGAAGAAGTACGGGAAAAATGCGATTCTCAAGGGCATGAACTATCAGGACGGCGCGACAGCGCGGCAGCGAAACGGACAGATCGGAGGGCACAGGGCATAATGGGCGTGTACGATGATATGCTTCGTCTGCCGCACCACCGCTCCGAGGTGCGCGCGGGGATGAGTGCGGCAGGCCGCGCGGCGCAGTTTGCGCCGTTTGCTGCGCTGAGCGGACATGAGCAGACGCTGCAGGAGGCGGGGCGGCTGACGCAGCCGCTTGCAGAGCTGGATGAAAGCGCCAGGGAGGCGCTGGACAGGACATTGCAGGAGCTGCTTGCGTGCCCGGATGCACCGCAGGCTCGGATTACGTATTTTCAGCCGGATCATAAAAAGGCCGGCGGGGCCTATGTGACAGTGTCCGGAAGAATTGATCGCGTGGATATGCATGCGCGGGTGATTCGTCTGTCGGATGGCAGACAGATTGATTTGGATCTGCTTTCCGGTCTGGAAAGGTTATATTAGAGACGGCAAAGGCAAAATAACCTGAAGCAGATGAACATCCATTTTTGAGATTTTTGATTTGGGTATGTTTCCGCTGGAGATAGCGTCAGTTAACAAGGGCATAGACGCTTGCGAACGGGACTGACCCGCCGTCTGCTGCGTGATCGTCCTTGACATACGCCAGTATGCCGTCGTCCTCTGCCTTGCAGACGACGTCCCAGACCGTTCGGCAAGTCCTCCGGAGTTTTTCACGGAGGATAAACGGCGGACAGCAAGGCAGACGAGGCAGGCGGGCTGTCGCCCGCCAACGAGGATAACGACGCTGGCCGTTGTTTTGCCCCGTGAAAAACCGTGTATACCCTTGTCAACTGACGCTAGCTTCTCTTTCTCACAGCAGCGCGAGGGTCTCTCTTTTTAACATGAAAGCGAGGGGCTGTCTCAAAATGCAAATTGCAAGAGAATAGCCCCGCCAAAAGTTAGACAAAGTCGTGAGAATCCAGATTTTAATGGATTCTCACGACTTTTTTGTTGGGCTAATTTTTGGATAATTCTATTTTGAGACAGTCCTTTTTTCTTGTTTTGAATTATTCAAACACAACGCCGAGGGCCTTGCACACGCTTGCGCAGCGCGGGCACAGACCATGCTCGTCCGGCGTTTCGGAATGCATCCAGCAGCGCGGGCACTTGGTGCCCTTCGCCTCGGTTACGGCAACTGTCAGACCCGGGAAGTTCACGCCCTGTCCGGTGACAGCGCCCTCCGCCGGAGCGGTCTCTGTGGTGCTGACGTTGGAGACGATGAAGATCTCCGGCAGGTTCAGCGCCTGGATGGCAGTGAGTGCCGCTTTGGCATCGTCGTCCTTGGCAAAGAGAGCGACATGCGCCTCGAGCGACTTGCCGATGCGCTTGTCTGCGCGGGCAGTCTCAAGCACACCGTTGACATCGGAGCGGACACGGAACGCAACATCCCATGCGGCCATCTCGTCGGCCGTCAGGGCATACTCGGTATACGGCTTGGACATTTCGTTGAGTACGACGTTGCGGGCATCATCACCGTCTCTATGTGGCATCTGCAGCCAGATCTCATCGCAGGTGAATGCGAGGATCGGCGCAAAGACCTTGGTCATGGCGTCGAGAATGATCCACAGCGCGCTCTGCGCCGAACGGCGGGAAGCGGAATCCGTGCCGTCGCAGTAGAGATGATCCTTGATGATATCAAGATACAGGCTCGACAGCGTGACAACGCAGAAATCGTTGACCGCGTGGGAAACCGTCAGGAACTCATAATCCTTGTATGCGGCCTCACACTTGACCAGCAGCTCATTGAGCTTTGTGATGGCCCAGCGATCCAGCGGCTCCATCTCGGCGGCGGGGACCAGATGGTTCGGGTCAAAATCGGTGAGGTTGTCGAGGCAGAACTTCGCGGTGTTGCGGAACTTCAGATAGTTCTGGCTGATCTGCTTGAAAATAGCGTCGGAGCAGCGCACGTCCACATGATAATCCGCAGAGCCGGCCCACAGGCGGCAGATATCCGCGCCGTATTTCTTAAATACATCCGCAGGATCGACGCCGTTGCCGAGCGACTTGTGCATGGCCTTGCCCTCGCCGTCGACAGTCCAGCCGTGGGTGACGCACTCCTGGAACGGAGCCCCCTTGCCCAGCGCGCCGACAGCCGTCAGCAGCGACGACTGGAACCAGCCGCGGTACTGGTCAAGACCCTCGAGATAGACGGTCGCCGGCCAGAAGCCCTGATCCTTTTTCATGGAGGCGTAATGTGTGGAGCCGGAATCGAACCAGCCGTCGAGCGTGTCAGTCTCCTTGTCGAAGTGCTTGCCGCCGCAATGCGGGCAGGTGCAGCCCTCGGGAACGAGCTCGTCGGCCTCCTTCTCAAACCAGACGTTCGAGCCAAATTCGCCAAAGAGCTTCGAAATTTTTGCAATTGTCTCGTCCGTGCAGACCGGCTTGCCGCAGTCCTTGCAGTAGAACACGGGAATCGGCAGGCCCCAGCGGCGCTGACGGGAGATGCACCAGTCGGTACGCTCGCGGATCATGGACTTCATGCGGTCGATGCCCCACGACGGCAGCCAGCGCACATTGTCGCAGGCAGCGCAGGCCTCATCCTTGAACGAGTCGACGGAGCAGAACCACTGCGGCGTTGCGCGGAAGATGATCGGTTTTTTGCAGCGCCAGCAATGCGGATAGGAGTGGACAATCTCCTCAGAGGCAAACAGCACACCGCTTTCCTTCATATCCTTGAGGATTACGGGGTTGGACTCATCGACAAGCATACCGGCGTATTTGCCTGCGTAGTCGGTGTGGCGGCCCTGATCGTCCACAGGGACAACCATATCCATGCCGTAGCGGCGGCAGGTCTGGTAGTCGTCGGCGCCGAAGCCCGGGGCGGTATGGACGCAGCCGGTACCGGAATCCATGGTGACATAGTCAGCCAGAACCAGGCGGCTCGTCTTGGGCAGGAACGGATGATCCGCCAGCATATTTTCATAGAAGCTGCCGGGATGCGTCTCCACGATGGAGTAGTGCTCCACACCGCCGACGTGCATGACCTTCTCAGCCAGAGCCTCGGCCACGATATACAGTTCACCGTTGTCGTCGTTTTTCACGACAGCGTAGCTCTCACTCGGATGCAGCGCGATGGCAAGGTTGCCGGGCAGCGTCCAGATGGTGGTTGTCCAGATGACGAAGCTCAGCTTGCTCTTATCCAGATACGGCAGCTTGCCCTGATCGTCATGCATGGGGAACTTGACGTAGACCGTGGTGCAGGGATCGTCCTGATATTCAATCTCAGCCTCGGCCAGCGCAGTTTCGTCGTGATAGCACCAATAGACTGGCTTCAGGCCCTTATAGATATAACCCTTTTTGTACATGGCGCCAAAGACCTTGACCTCCTCGGCCTCAAAGCTCGGGGCCATGGTCTTGTACGGATGCTCCCAGTCGCCGATGACGCCCAGGCGCTTGAAGCCCTCCATCTGTACATCGATATAATGCTGCGCAAAATCGTGGCAGGCGGAACGGAACTCCGGAATGGGCATAGCCTTGTGGTTGAGCTTGTTCTGCTTGATGATGGCAGACTCGATGGGCATGCCGTGGTTGTCCCAGCCGGGGATATACGGCGTGTAATAGCCGCGCATGGCTGCCGAACGAATCATGAAGTCCTTGATGCACTTGTTGAGCGCATGGCCCATGTGCAGCGCGCCGTTGGAGAACGGAGGGCCGTCATGCAGGGCAAAGCGGGGCTTACCCTCGTTTTTCTTGAGCAGCTCGTTATAAAGATCCATGTCGTACCAGTGCTTGAGCATATCCGGCTCACGCATGGGAAGGCCGCCGCGCATCGGGAAGCCAGACTTGGCCATGTTCAGTGTCTGTTTGTATTCCATATTGATTCTGTTCCTCCGTGAATCGAATTGACAAAATATAAAATCGCCCTGAACCGATCGTTCAGGGCGATAATTTACCGCGGTACCACCTGAATTTCCGCGCAGCTGCGCGGACACTCTTCTTCTATAACGGGAAGACCCGTCCGGGCTTACTGGATGCTTCAGTCCGGCTGCTCCAAGGGGATATTCTGATTTCCTTGCCGCTGCCTTTCACCGGCCGGCAGCTCTCTGCGCGCGTGGAAAATCATACTCGTCCTTATCATTGCATGTCGCTATCAGATACAGTGTATCCGCTTTTTCCTGCTTTGTCAAGGAAAACAGCGGACGGAAATTCAAAAAATGTTCAAATCTGAGCAGGCATCAGGCGATTGCAAAGCGCGCGCGCATGTGATACACTGAAGCAAACTATTTCCATGGAGGGAACAGATAAGTATGAACGACAAGATAAACGACGCGCCCATGGCGGAGGACGACAAGCTCTGTCCATCTGACGAAGCCACCGAAGCTGCAGCACCCGCTGCAGCCGATGCCGGCCAGCAGGAGTCTGCGGCACCGGAAACCGAGACGCAGGACACGACAGCTGCAGAGGCTGCAGAGGTACCAAGCACAGAGCCTGATGCCCAGCAGCCGGACCAGCCGGAGCCCAAGAAGAACAAGTCGCTGCCCTGGATCCTTGGGGGATGCATTGTGGTGCTGATTGCCATCATTGTGACGCTGGTTATCACCATGTCCCGCAAAGACGCAGCGGAGGATCAGCCCGCCGCAGAAACAACCACTGCAGCGGATGAGGCCCAGCCGGGCGAGGATACAGCTGCCGACAACGCCGATCAGAGTGAAACGGACAACAGCGGGGAACCGGCGTCCGACGCCGATACCGAGGAGTCCGGCGGCAATGGTATCAGCTATACGGTTTCGGCGGACGCGCTGACGGACGATGTGCTCGATCAGGTTGTGGCCTCGTGCGGCGATGACAAGCTGACGAACCGCGATCTGCCGTATTACTACTGGCAGCAGTATTATTCCTTTATGAACAGCTACGGCAGCTATGCAGCGTATTTCCTCGACTCCACCAAGCCCTTTGACCAGCAGATGTGTCTGATGGACGATACCATCACCTGGCAGCAGTATTTCCTGCAGAATGCAGTAAATACCTACTGCAATATTTCTGCGCTGTGGCAGGATGCGCGTCTGGCCGGGTTCCAGCTGAGTCAGGAAAACCAGGATTATCTCTCCGGACTGGAGACGACCATCGCCACCTCTGCGGTGGCCTATGGCTTTGACAGCGCCGACGCGTATCTGCAGACGGCCTATGGACCGTCGGCAACGATGAACGGCTATCGTTCGTTCATTGAGCGGTATCTGATGGCGTCGGAGTATCTGCAGGCGCTTGTTGATGCCAAGATGTATACGCAGGCGGATATCTCTGCGTATTATGACGAGCGTGCGGAGGAATATGCCGCCTCCGGCATTGAAAAGGACGATACGAACATGGTCAATGTCCGTCACATCCTGATTACCCCGACAGAGCAGAACGAGGACGGCACCTACACAGACGAGGCGTGGGCAGCTGCAGAGCAGAAGGCGCAGGAGCTGCTGCGTGACTGGCAGTCCGGCGAGCATACCGAGGATTCCTTTGCAGTCATGGCGGCGGACAGCTCTGACGATCCTGGCAGCGCGTCGAACGGCGGCCTGTATGAGGATGTCTATCCTGGCCAGATGGTCGAGGCGTTCAACGACTGGTGCTTTGACGCTGCGCGCAAGCCCGGCGACACCGGCATTGTAAAGACGGATAACGGCTACCATATCATGTATTTCAGCTCCACTGCAGAGTACCCGCATTGGTATAAGCAGGCGGAAAATGATTACCTGAATGCGCTGTCTGTCACCACAACGGACGAGATTACAGAGAAGTATACAGCCGGTGTCACCTACGACAACGCGGCGCTGGCCGATATCCTGGCGCAGGACTGATCCCCGGCGGAGGCTGCACGGTATGAAACGATTGCTGTTTTTTGTAAATCCGAATGCCGGACACATGGAAATCCGCGCGACACTGATGGATGTGCTGCAGGTCTTTTCCAATGCCGGATACGAGGTTACGGTCTATCTGACGACCGGCCCGCGCGACCTCACAAAGCAGCTGATTGCACGCGGCAGCGCGTACGATCTTGTCGTCTGCACAGGCGGAGACGGCACGCTCAATGAGGCCGTTTCCGGCCTGATGGCGCTGCCGGAGCAGAGCCGTCCGCTGCTTGGCTATATTCCGGGCGGCACGGTCAATGATGTCGCGTCCACACTTGGCCTGTCCAAGGACACGGTGAAGGCTGCGCAGGATATTGTGCGCGGCACGCCGTTCCCGCTGGATATTGGCTCGTTTGGGCCGGAGCATTTCTTTACCTATGTCGCAGCCTTCGGCATCTTTACGGACGTTCCGTATGAGACGCCGCAGGAGGATAAGCGCGTCTGGGGAAAGCTTGCGTATATTATGAATGGCGCCGGGGCGCTTGGCCGCCTGAACCCCACCCATGTGCGCGTCTGGTACGATGGGAACATGGTGGAGGATGATGTGCTGGTGGGACTTGTGACCAGCACCATGTCTGTGGGCGGCTTCAAGGCGACAAAGGATCTTGGCATTTCGCTCAATGACGGGCTGTATGAGATGGTGCTGGTACGCGCCACGCGCAATCTGGCGGAGTTCAATCTGGCGGCAACACGCGCGCTGCGGCTCGATTTTGACAATGACTCCTTTATCTTTGACAAGGCCAGCCGTCTGCGCTTTGAATTTGACGCGCCGGTTTCCTGGACTTTGGATGGTGAATTTGGCGGGAATGTAACGAGCGTGGATATCCAGAACAACAGCCGTGCAATCCGGATTCTTGTTCCACCGCAGGAAAGGAATTGAGGCATCTTGTGCATGAAAATTCGGTTTGCGTCGACCGCGGACGCAGCAGCCTGTCTCGCGATTTATGCGCAGTACATTGACACATCGATAACATTTGAGGTTGCGCTGCCTACGGTGGAGGAGTTCTCCGGCCGCATCCGCAGCTTTGGTGCGGTATATCCATGGCTGATTGCCGAGGAGGACGGGCGGGCGCTCGCCTATGCCTATGCGCACCGCGCGCAGGAGCGCGCGGCCTACGGCTGGAATGCAGAGCTGTCGGTCTATGTGGCGCGGGAAGCGGCTGGCCGCGGCCTTGGAACAAGGCTGTACCGCGCGCTGCTGCAGCTCTTGCAGCGGCAGGGCGTGCGCACGGCATATGGCGTCGTAACCATGCCCAATGACGCAAGCGCAGCGCTGCACAAAAAGCTGGGGTTCCATGCGCTGGGCACGTTCCACAATACCGGCTACAAAAACGGGTGCTGGCGCGACGTCGTCTGGTTTGAAAAACATATCGGCTCGTTTGAAGGTGAGCCGCAGGCGCTGATTCCGATTGGCCGGCTGCCGGATCGGCAAGCGCTTCTGCACCAGCAGGAAAGCTGAACAAAAGAGGGATGCTGCAGATCGCAGCATCCCTCTTTGTATTGTCAGCAGATGTTCATCGTGCTGCGCCGCCGGAGGCGTCTTTTATCGCAGCATTGACCAGCTTCTGCGCAGCATCAGCCACGTGATGAGCGGGTCAATCACATACAAAAGCACAGATAAATTCCCGCTGGACAGCACCGACAAGACCAGCAGCAGTGCCGAGCAGCCAGCCGTCAGATAGAACGGCAGCTTTTTCTTCGATGCGGCAAACCAGATGGTACAGGCGCATTTGCACATAAATATGATGGCCAGCGCAATATAAATACCAAGGTATGCCTCCACGCTGACAAGCAGCTGCTGCAGCATCTGCACCATGGGCAGAAGCTCTGAAACCTGCCCCAGCGTTTCCAGATACAGATCCCGGAACCGATAAACGAACAGCGTTGTGCAAAAACCGAATGCAGTATAGCCGGTCAGGACAGCGCAGACCACGAGCCAGGCGGTTATATAGCCACGGAATTTGAGCTTCCCATTATCCAGCCGCCAGACAGCGCCCTGGGGTTGCGGCGCAGCGTCCGATTGGAACGTAAACGGGGATGGCTGCGGCTCGGCCTGCTGCGGCTCAGGACGGCCATAGCGCTTGACCAGCGCGCCGCATTCCGGGCAAATCAGAACGGTATCGTCAACTTCTTTGCCGCAATTGTAGCATTTCTGCACGGTACAACTTCCCTTCTTTGCAGAGTCAATGTTTGCGTCAGCTGACGGGCGCGTGTGCCTTTGTCAACTGACGTTTATTCTATTCTATTCTATCTTCTGCCGGGGAGAAAGTCAATGTAGGACACATGGCTGTGTGATGCAGCATTTTTTGCAATATCTTTAGCATTTTTTTGCCTTTACTTCGCTTTCTTCAGATCATATAATACCAGCAAGGAAAACAAAGGGAGATGCGTTGACATGCACTTTACGAAAATGCAGGGTGCGGGCAATGACTTTATCGTACTCGATGCGGTTCCGGCTCCGCTGGGAATCACCCTGGAGGCTGCTCCGGCGCTGGTTCGCCGCCTGTGCGACCGCCATATGGGCATCGGTGCGGATGGCGTCATGCTGCTGCAGCGGCCAGCTGGCGATGCGGATATTGCCATGCGGTTTTATAACTCGGATGGCAGCCTCGGCGAAATGTGCGGCAACGGCGCACGCTGCGTCTGCCGGTATGCCTGTGAGCATGGTTACGCAGGCGATGTGATCCGCGTGGAGACAACTGCGGGGCTTGTGACCGGCTGGCGGCAGGGGCGTGACCAGTTCCGTATCCGGCTCAATACGCCGACGATTCTGGAGCCGGAAAAAGCTCTGGATGTGGATGGGGACACAATTGTATGCGGCTATGTTGTGCTGGGCGACCCTGGGATTCCGCATCTGGCAGTCGAGATTCCGGATCTGCTGCAGCGCGTGGACGATGGGCAGAAGCTGACCGCGCTGCGCGCGCTCGGACGAAAGCTCCGGTATCATCCTGCGCTGCCAAAGGGTGCAAACGTGAACTTTTATCAGCTTACGGGCGCGGCGCATGTCTATGAAAAAACCTATGAGCGTGGGGTGGAGGATTTTACGCTGGCCTGCGGCACCGGCACCGGCTCGGTTGCAGCAGTCCTGGCTGCCTCCGGGCGTGTATCCGGGATGCATGTTTCCTTTGATATGGCTGGCGGTCAGCTGGAGGTTGATGTGGGGATGGCTGATGGCCATGTCCGGGACCTGTTTTTGACCGGGCCGGCACGGATGGTATGCGACGGGGAGCTCGCCGAAGAATTTCTGTATTCCGACAGAACAGAAGCCTTATAAGAAGCAGGAGGAGAAGGTATGAAAAAGAGTAGTTTTCTGAAAAATTACGGGTTCTTGCTCTGCATGCTGGCTGGTATTGTCGCCGGCTGCGTGGTTGGCGCAATCTGGCCGGCGGTCAAGGATGCGTCAGGAGAGGTTGTCGTCAAGGGGGCAACGGTGCTGGAGCCGCTGGGTACGGTATTTCTGAATCTGATGTTCTGCATCGCCGTGCCGACGGTATTCTGCTCCATTTCGTCGTCAATTGCCAATATGCAGAGCGCAAAACGCGCAGGTAAGATCATGGGCGTGACCATTGCTACATTTTTTGCAACGGCTGCCATTGCTGCGGTCATCATGTATGTGACCGTGCTGCTGATCCCGCCGGTTGCAGGGGAGTATGAGATGATCGAGGGCGAAATCAGCGGGACGCTTGGCGTATCCGACATGATTGTCAACTTCTTCACCAAGCCGGACTTTACGGAGCTCTGGAGCCGCCGGGCAATTCTTCCGCTGATCGTGGCGGCAATTCTTTTTGGTTTTGGCGTGCAGATGGCAGGCGGTGCGGAGACCAAGACCGCAAAGCTGCTGGAGGATCTGACGAACTGCATCATGAAAACGTTCAAGATCATCACTTACTATGCACCTATCGGCTTCTTTGGCTTTTTCGCCTATCTGATTGCCTACCATGGCGCGGATCTGATCGGCGACTATGGCCGCACGCTTGCAATTTATTACATCCTGAGCTTTGTCTATATGTTCATTTTCTTCCCAATCTATGCCCGCTTCGGCGGCGGCAGGGGCGCGGCAAAACTCATGTTCTCCAAGCTGTTCCGGCCGGCGGCCATGTCGTTCGGTACCTGCTCGTCTGTTGCAACCATCCCCACCAATATGGAGGTTGCGGAGGAAACCGGCATTTCCAGGGATGTTTCGAACATCGTGGTTCCACTGGGCGCCACCATGCACATGGATGGCTCCGCCATGTCAGCAATCATCAAGGTTGCGTTCCTGTTCGGCATGTTCGGTCAGGACTTTACGACGGGCCGCGCGCTGCTGGCAATTGTTGTGGCGGTGTTCTCGTCGGTGGCCATGTCCGGGATTCCGGGCGGCGGCGGTACGGGAGAGCTTGTGCTGTGCTCCATCTTCTTCCCGGAGCATCTGGCTGTAGCGTTCCCGATTGCGCTGGCGCTGGGCAATCTGGTCGATCCGCCGGCAACGATGGTGAACGCCGCCGGCGACTATGTCGTTTCGTTCATTGTTTCCCGCTTTGTTGACGGGAAGGACTGGCTGCAGAAGAAGCTGGCATGCAAAACAAATAAATAACAAATAACGGTACATACGGACCCCGGCACGCATCGTGACAGCGTGCCGGGGTTTGGCTGTTTCTGACGTGCTGCCGGAAGCATAGTTCCGCACGTACGCTGCCATGGCTCTCATGGGTAAAAACCTGAAAAAATTTTAGGTTTTTCCTGAACTTTACAGGTTGGAAACTGTAGAGAATGATACCTGTAGGGACGATTTTCACGAATGAGAATGCCCAAATCCGGCAATATCAATAAAAAAGGATCAATTGCAATTTTTGTGTAGATATTCTTGAAAAATCGTGTTATACTGCTACTTGGTGAACAATGGCCGTATTGGTTGGATTGTGCACCGACGCTTTGCGTTTGTTATTTTTTTAGAAAGAGGTTAATATACGATGGCAGAACTGAATTTGAGTAAGTATGGCATTTCCGGCACCAC
>CAKUAM010000002.1 GCA_934636305.1 uncultured Oscillospiraceae bacterium | reverse complement strand
TATATGGCCGGCTACGCAGCTGTGAAGCTCGGCTACACCAAGCTCGGCTTCCTCGGCGGCATGGCTGTCCCGGCTGTCGTCCGTTACGGCTACGGCTATGTGCAGGGCATTGACGCTGCTGCCAAGGAGCTCGGCATCACGGTCGACCTCAAGTACGCTTACGGCAACCAGTTCTACGGCGACGGCGACATCACCGCAGCTATGGATACCTGGTATCAGGGCGGCACGGAGATCGTTTTCGCCTGCGGCGGCGGCATCTACACCTCTGCTGCTGAGGCAGCTGCCAAGGTCGGCGGCAAGGTCATCGGCGTTGACGTTGACCAGGCTGCTATCATCGATGGCGACTATGGCGAGGGCATGACGGTCACTTCCGCTATGAAGGGCCTGGCTCCCACGGTCAAGCATATGCTTGCCGAAGTCGTTGCGGGCAACTTTGCAAACTACGGCGGCAAGATCGACACGCTGGGCCTCATCTCTGAGAACCCGGATGAGAACTATGTCCAGCTCCCGTCTGCAAGCACGCAGTTCGAGGACGGCAAGTTCACTGCTGAGGACTACGCTGCACTTGTCGCAGCTATGTTCAACGGCGAGGTCACCGTTTCCAATGATACCACAGCTATGCCGGCTGTCACCAACGTCAATGTTGAGGATCTCGGCAACCTGAAGTAAGAATCTGTTGAAAATCGTGCAGGCTTCGGCCTGCACGATTTTTTATTTGGAATGTGGGCTGTTCCCGAAATATTTTTTGATTTCTTCCGAATGGTATAGTATACTAAATAAAATAAACTCCGCGTCCCGCGCGCAGATCGCGCGGGACAAGTAAACGGAAGGAGGGCGTTTGCCTTGGAAGCTCCCTATGCCATTGAGATGCTGAACATCACCAAGAAATTCCCGGGGATCATCGCCAATGACAACATCACACTCAAGCTCAGAAAAGGCGAGATCCACGCGCTGCTCGGGGAAAACGGCGCTGGAAAATCCACGCTGATGAGCGTGCTGTTCGGTCTGTACCAGCCGGAGTCCGGCGAGATCCATAAGGATGGACGCAAGGTAGAGATCCGTGACCCGAATGATGCCAACGCGCTCGGAATCGGCATGGTCCATCAGCACTTCAAGCTGGTGGAGTGCTTCTCCGTGCTCGACAACATCATCCTCGGCGTGGAACCGAACAAGTGCGGCTTTCTGCAGAAGCAGCGTGCACGCAAGCGCGTGCTGGAGCTGTCTGAGAAATATGGTCTGCATGTGGACCCGGATGCGCTCATTGAGGATATCACAGTCGGCATGCAGCAGCGTACAGAAATTCTCAAGATGCTCTACCGGGACAATGAGATCCTGATTTTCGACGAGCCAACGGCAGTTTTGACGCCGCAGGAGATTGAGGAGCTCATGCAGATCATGAAGAATCTCGCCGCAGAGGGAAAGAGCATCCTGTTTATCTCGCATAAGCTGGCGGAAATTATGGCGGTCTCCGACCGTGTGACGGTCCTGCGGAAGGGCCGGTGCATCGGCACCGTCAACACCTCAGAAACAACGGCAGAGGAGCTTTCAGCCATGATGGTCGGCAGAAATGTCAATTTCCACGTGGAGAAAAAGCCGCTGACGCCCGGCGAGGAGGTGCTGTCGGTTTCTCATCTGACTGTTGCATCGAAGATACATAAAAATAACGCAGTCAGGGATGTTTCGTTCCGGGTTCGCGCTGGAGAGATCGTCTGCATTGCCGGCATCGACGGCAACGGCCAGACCGAGCTTGTCTACGCACTTACGGGCCTGGAGCCTGCAGTCAGCGGGAGCATCCATCTTCGCGGGAAGGACATCACCCATGCCTCCATCCGCCAGCGCAGCCGCATGGGCATGAGCCATATTCCAGAGGACCGGCACAAGCACGGTCTTGTTCTCGACTATACGCTGGAAGACAATATGGTGCTGCAGCGCTATTTTGAACCGGAATTTACGGACAAGGCCGGCTTTCTGCGCAGAGGCAACATTCGCGCCTATGCAGAACGGCTGATTGAGCAGTACGACGTGCGCTCCGGCCAGGGCGCTGTGACAATTGCGCGCAGCATGTCCGGCGGCAACCAGCAGAAGGCCATCGTTGCACGCGAGATTGACAAGGATCCGGAGCTGCTGGTCGCCGTACAGCCGACACGCGGTCTGGACGTCGGCGCCATTGAATACATCCACAAGCAGCTGGTTGCACAGCGTGACGAGGGCAAGGCAGTGCTGCTGGTGTCGCTGGAGCTCGACGAGGTTATGGATGTCCCGGATCGGATTCTCGTCATGTACGAGGGCGAGCTTGTCGGTGAGCTTGACCCGAAAACGACGACGCAGGAGGAGCTTGGTCTTTACATGGCAGGCGCAAAACGAGATGAGGTGAAAGCATGAAGCAAAAGAATATTCTCAAGCGTCCCGGCGTACAGTCGCTTCTGACGTCGCTGCTGTGTATCGTGCTGGGACTTCTGATCGGCTATGTCGTGCTGCTGTTTATCAATCCTGCCGGTGCGTGGGGCGCAATTACAAATGTCATGAAAAACTTCCTGACATATTCCAGTGCAAACGCACGGCTCAAATATCTTGGCAATACGCTCGTGCGGACGGCACCGCTCGTTATGTGCTCTTTGAGCGTCCTGTTTGCCTATAAGGTCGGCCTGTTCAACATCGGCGCAGCCGGACAGTATGTGGCCGGTGCATGCGCATGCCTGTACGCCGCGCTCTATCTGCATTGGCACTGGCTGCCGTGCATGCTGCTGGCGATTGCGGCCGGCGCGCTGCTTGGCGTAATTTCCGGCCTTCTTAAGAGCTATTTCAACGTCAGTGAGGTCATTTCCGGCATTATGCTCAACTGGATTGCCCTGTATACGACCAACATGATCCTGACAAACGTGAAGGAAACCACCAGCCCCTACACCTATCAGATGAAGTCCGAGGGCGCGCAGGCAATTTTGCCGTCGCTGGGGCTTGGCAAGCTGTTCAGCAACAACCAGTATGTGACCATTGCCATTCCGATTGCAATTTTGTGCGCGGTCGTAATCTGGGTGATTTTGTCCAAGACCATGTTCGGCTACGAGCTGAAGGCCACGGGCAACAACCCCAACGCAGCCAAATACTGCGGCATGGCAGAAAAGCGGAACATCGTCCTCACGCTGGCCATCGGCGGTGCGCTGGCAGGGCTTGGCGCGTCGCTTCTGTTCCAGACCGGCTATGAGCAGTGGCAGTGCACCTATTCCTCTGTCCCGGCCATGGGCTTCAACGGCATCGCCGCCGCATTCCTGGGCGGTCTGAGCCCGATCGGATCGATTTTCGCCTCGTTCTTTATCCAGCATATCACAGCGGGCGGCGCATACGTAGACAAGTCCCTGTATTGCTCGCAGATCTCTGATCTGATTTCTGCAATCATCATTTATCTGTGCAGCTTCGTTCTGTTCTTCAAAACAGCCCTAAACAGCTGGATCGCACGTCACGAGGAAAAGAAGGCACGCAAGGCGGCTGCAGCCGCCGCGAAGGAAGGAGGCGGAAAGGTATGATTCTGCTGCTGCAATATACACTGCTGTTCGCGTCTGTGCTGCTGCTGGTTGCACTGGGCGGCTGCTTTGCCGAGCATTCCGGCGTCATCAACATCGGCCTGGAGGGCATCATGGTCATCGGCGCGCTGGGCGGCGCACTGATGATGCGCTATCTGCCGTCCGGCACCTCCGGCTTTGTCATGATCGTGCTGGTCATTCTGGCAAGCATTGTCTGCGGCATGCTCTACTCGGTGCTGCTCGCCGTCTCCGCCATCAACTGCAAGGCGGATCAGACCATCGTCGGCACAGCCATGAACATTCTCGGCACCGCTGCCGCAACCGTCATTGTCAAGGCCATCAACACCGCGGCCAACCCCAACGACGTCTCGTCCACCATTCAGTATGTCGAGGCGAAGAAGGCATTTCTGGTAAACATCGGCTCGTTTGAGTTCAACTGGTTCATGCTTGTTGCGCTGATTGCGCTCGTGGTCGCCTATATTACACTCTACAAAACGCGCTTTGGTCTGCGGCTGATGGCCTGCGGCGAGCATCCGCAGGCAGCAGCCAGCGTCGGCATCAGCGTCTATAAAATGCGCTGGGCAGGCGTGCTGATCTCGGGTCTGCTGGGCGGTCTTGGCGGCATCGTGTACATTACCTGCGGCGTCAGCGAATGGAAGTTTGAATATGGCGTGGCTGGCTTCGGCTTTTTGTCGCTGGCCGTTATGATCTTCGGCCAGTGGAAGCCGACGCGCATTGCGCTGGCGGCGCTGCTGTTCGGTCTGTTCCGCGCACTCTCGAACGTGTACTTCGGGTTCCAGTTCCTTGTGAACCTCAACATTCCAAGCGGCGTATACAATATGCTGCCATATATTATTTCGATCATCGTTCTGGCATTTACGTCCAAAAATTCCCGCGCGCCGAAGGCCGAGGGTATTCCCTACGACAAGGCCCAGCGATAACAGCCTTCTCCGGCAGGCTTTTTTATGCTTGCCGGAGAATTTCATCTTGGTTACTACAGGAGGTATTTTCCTATGCGCATGGTTGATCTGATTGAAAAAAAGCGGGATGGCGGCGTTCTGACAGATGACGAAATCCGCTTTATCATTTCCGGCTTTACAGACGGCTCGATCCCTGATTACCAGATGTCCGCCTTTGCCATGACCGTTTTTTATAAGGGCATGACAGAGCATGAAACAGCGGTGCTGACGGATGCGATGATGCGTTCCGGCGATACGGTGGATCTCAGCCGGTTCGGCGATAAATCCGTTGACAAGCACTCCACCGGCGGCGTCGGCGATAAGACGACGCTGATTGTCGCGCCGATCGTCTCCAGTCTCGGCGGCAAGATGGCGAAGATGTCCGGCCGCGGCCTTGGCCATACGGGCGGCACGGTTGATAAGCTGGAATCCATTCCCGGCTACCAGACCACGCTGTCCGCCGAGCGTTTCATGCAGCAGGTCGAGCAGGTCGGCGTGGCCGTGATCGGTCAGTCCGGCAATCTGACTCCTGCCGACAAAAAGCTCTACGCGCTGCGCGACGTGACGGCAACAATTGATTCTCTGCCGCTGATTACATCCTCCATCATGTCCAAAAAGCTGGCTGCCGGCGCACATTCCATCGTTCTGGATGTCAAGATCGGCTCCGGCGCTTTTATGAAAACGCTGGACGATGGCAGACGCCTTGCCGAGAGCATGGTGCACATCGGAAAGGCCTGCGGCCGCAATGTGGTGGCCGTGATGTCCAACATGGACATTCCTCTGGGCTTTTACATCGGCAACGCCCTGGAGGTGCGAGAAGCCGTGGAGGTTCTGCATGGCCATGGCTGCCCGGATCTGACGGGCGTATGCATCACGCTGGCGGCCAACATGCTGCACCTCTGCAACGGCTGGCCCATTGAGCTTGCCACGCAGAAAGCGGAGGAATCCATTTCCTCCGGTGCCGCTTTCGAGCAGATGAAAAAATGGATCGCCGCGCAGGGCGGCGATGCACGCGTGCTCGATGACGTGTCGCTCCTGCCACAGGCCTCTGTCCAGTATGAGCTCAAGGCGCCGCGCAGCGGCTATCTGGAGCATATGGACGCACAGAAAATTGGCGAGAGCTCTGCCATCCTCGGTGCAGGCAGAAAGACCAAGGAGGATGCCATTGACTTTGCTGCCGGCATTGTCCTGCGCGAAAAGACCGGCGCAAAAATCGAACAGGGCCAGACACTGGCTGTCCTGCATACAAACCGTCCAGAGACACTGCCGGACGCAGAGCGCGTTTTCCTGGAGGCTCTGCGCTGGGGCAACGAGCAGCCAAAGGCGCAGCCGCTTATCTACGGCATTGTGAAGGCCTGAACCGGAGGAAGCTCTGGTTGTCAGCGCTTCCCCAAGAAAAAGAAACGGAAAGGGACACAGGACATGTCAAATGTGATCGTCATTGGAATTGCCGGCGGCACCGGCAGCGGAAAGACTACGCTGGTGAAGGCGCTGGTGAACCGCTTCGGGGACAATA
Organism: uncultured Oscillospiraceae bacterium; assembly: GCA_934636305.1. Lineage (GTDB taxonomy): Bacteria > Bacillota > Clostridia > Oscillospirales > Oscillospiraceae > CAG-170. The sequence goes on along the minus strand of CAKUAM010000002.1, from coordinate 51,129 downwards.
TCAGCGTGCTCAGTCATGATAATTACTACAAGCGCCACGATGAAATGACCTACGAGGAGCGGACACACCTCAACTACGACTGCCCGGATGCGTTTGATACAGATATGATGATCGAGCATCTGCGCATGCTCAAAAACGGGCAGGCCATCGAGTGCCCGACCTACGACTATACCGTCCACAACCGCGCCGACGAGGTGCTGCACATCGAGCCGCAGAAGGTCATCGTGGTTGAGGGAATCATGATCTTTGTCAGCAAAATGCTGTGCGATGAAATGAATATCCGGATTTTCGTCGACGCCGACGCGGATGTGCGCCTGTGCCGCCGGATCCGGCGCGACGTCAAAAAGCGCGGCCGGAGCATCGATTCCGTCATTGAGCAGTATCTGACGACGGTAAAGCCCATGCATGAGCTTTACGTGGAGCCCAGCAAGAAAAACGCCAATATTATCGTGCCGGAGGGTGGCAAGAATCTCATTGCACTGGAGATGATTATCAACCGGATCCAGCGCCATATCGACGGCGGAACGGAGGCCACGCTATGACGATTCGCATTGGAATCATCGGACGGAACTTCGTGGTGGACTGGATGCTTGCCGCCATGGAGCAGGTACCGCAGCTGCGCCCAACGGCGCTCTATTCCAGGCAGGCAGAAACCGGACGCGAATTTGCCGAAAAATACGGTCTGCACGCCGTTTATACGGATCTGGAGCAGTTTGCCTCTGCAGACAGTTTTGACGCGGCGTACATTGCCAGCCCGAACTGCTGCCATTTTGAACAGGCCATGTGCCTGCTGCAGCACGGCAAGCATGTGCTGCTGGAAAAGCCCGGCGTGCTGACAGCCGGACAGACCGAGGCCCTGATTCAGACGGCCAGAGAGCACCATGTAGTGTACCTGGAGGCCATGCGGCTTGTCTTTGACGACGCACTGCCCATCATGCAGGCGGCCCTGCCGGAGATCGGCACACTGCGCCGCGTAACAATGGAATTCACACAGTATTCCTCCCGGTATGACCGCATACGCGCTGGGGAGCAGAATATCAATGCGTTCAATCCAGCGCTCTGCAATGCAGCGGTTCTGGACATGGGCTGCTATCCGATCCACGCAATTGTATCAATGTTCGGCGCGCCCGCGCATGTCTCCGCAGAGGTCTATCACCTGCAAAGCGGATTTGAGGCCGGCGGCATTGTACTTCTGCGCTACGAAGGCTTCGTCTGCGAGGCAATCTGGTCAAAGGTCTGCAAACAGGCGGCGCCATCCTTGCTGATGGGCGAGGATGGATCCATTCTGCTCGACGATATCAATCACATTCGCCGCATCTGGCTCCAGCGCCGCAGCGGCGAGACGGTGGAGCTGCCATACGTGGAGAAGCTGCCCAACAATATGATGTACGAGCTGCGGGAGTTTGCCGGATATATCACATCCGGCACGCAGCCGGAAAAACGCAATCGTGACAGTGTGATAACTGCCTCCATTCTGGAGCAGATCCGACGCCAGACCGGTACACTGTTTTCTGGTGAATAACGTAAGTGCCCCTGCCCACCGGTGATCGGTGGGCAGGGGCAGCATTTTATCAGGTATTATTTTTCTTATTGTTCTGTGTCAGGATGCGGTCAATCTCCGCCTGCGCAGCGAATACCTCGTCGTGGAAATACTGGGATGAAATTCGCTCTGCACCATGGCCAAGGATAATGAGCTGCTCCAGATTGTCACTCGTCGCCACACGCACACGCCATCTGCCGCGCAGCTCAAAGCTCAGCCGCTCAATATACTGGTCAGCCGTTTCCGCGTGCCGGGTGTAGACGATGTAAATGTTGTGATATTTCTCAACCGAACCAAGCCCTTGCGGGACCTTATACGCATCAAAGACAAGAATGAGCGTACAGCCGCGGTAGCCCTGATAGTTACAGAGATAATTCATGAGCACATGGCGGGCGGTGTCAAGGCTCGTGCGGGCAAGCTCCTTCAGCTCGTCCCATGCAAAGATTACATTATAGCCGTCGACCAGCAAAAAGTCCTCCGCCGGCTCCAGCTGCTGTAAAAACTCACGCTTGTCCTCGCTGCGCAGCGCCATTTGCGGCAGCGCATCCCGGCGGCGGATGGCGCCATACGTGCGCTCAAAGATCGCCAGCAGTTCCTTTTCCAGCTCCGGCGCGCCGCCGGGTGCAACGGAGCGGACAATTTTCCGCGGCGCAGGAGCGTCCGGTTCCGCACCGCCCAGCCGCAGCAGCGGCAGATGGGCCGCCTGGTCCACATCCTGCCATTTGACCTCGTATCCGGCCCCGTGACTGCAGAAGATGGAGCCTGCCGGGTTATCCAGATCCCGCGCCGGGTCATAGCCGCGCGCCTGCACAAGCGCCTGCTGATCCGGGCAGGGGCGATACCCCGCCGCGCGGCAGTAGATTCTGCCGCGGCCCCTGGTGTAGGCGGTGAGCTCGGCCGCATAGCCGCGCAGCAGACGCACGGGTGCACTGCCGGTCAGGATCGTCTGGGTATCCTGCGTCTCCGGCGCGCTGCAGACGCCCTGCATACGCTGGATATCCGTGATTGCATGGCCGGCACACGCAGCAGGCAGCTCTATGCGGAACGCGTACCACGGCTCAAGCAGGACGCTTTTCGCCTTCATCAGACCCTGACGCACCGCGCGATACGTCGCCTGCCGGAAATCGCCGCCCTCCGTATGCTTCAGATGCGCACGGCCGGAAACGAGCGTAATCCGCACGTCGGCGAGCGGCGCGCCAGTCAGCACGCCGCGATGTGCCTTTTCCGCCAGATGCGCCAGAATAAGCCGCTGCCAGTGCAGCGCCAGCGTGTCGGTGGGGCACATGGTGTCAAATTGCAGGCCGGAGCCCGGCTCCGCCGGCTCCATCAGCAGATGCACCTCGGCATAATGGCGCAGCGGCTCGTAGTGCCCGATGCCCTCAACCGGTGCGGCAATGGTCTCCAGATAGACGATATTGCCCGCGTCAAAGCTGACCTGCAGGCCAAACCGTTCGGCAATCAGTGTCTGCAGAATCTCCATCTGTACCGGCCCCATCAGCTGTACGCGAATCTCCCGCAGGCGTGCGTCCCAGATCAGGTGCAGCTGCGGATCTTCCTCCTCCAGCACGCGCAGCTGGCTATAGGCCTGCGCGCTGTCGCCGTTTTCCACCTGCAGCCGGTATTCCAGAACAGGCTGCAGGCTGGGAGCCTGCGCAGCAGCCTCCTGTCCAAGCACGTCACCGGGCATAGTCTTTGTCAGGCCGGTAACTGCGCAGATGGTCCCTGCGGGCGCCTGCTGCAAAAGCGTATACCGGCTGCCGGAATACAGCCGCAGCTGGTCTGCTTTTTCCGCCCAGTCCGCCCCCTCCAGCAGCTGCTTGACCTGCAGCGTGCCGCCAGTGACCTTCAGAAACGTCAGGCGGACGCCCTTGGGATCGCGCGCAATTTTAAACACATGCGCGCCGAAGCTGCCGCTGTCCGGTGGCGCAGGGACAATCCGCGGCAGCGCCTGCAGCAGCGCATCCACGCCCTGCCGGCGCAGCGCGGAGCCAAAAAAGCAGGGGAATACCTTCCGCCGCCCGACAAGGACGGCAATCTGCGCATCAGAGAGCGTGCTCTCAGCCAGATATCGCTCCAGAAGCGCCTCATCACACAGTGCCAGCCGCTCGGCAAGCTCTGCCGGCGGCAGGGAAAAGTCTATACAGGTCTCGCTCAGCTCCCGCGCAAGCACATCCATCAGCTGCGCCCGGTCAGCCGTCTCGATATCCATTTTGTTGATGAACAGAAGCGTCGGAATCTGGTACCGGCGCAGCAGCTGCCAGAGCGTTTTCGTGTGCCCCTGTACGCCGTCCGTACCGCTGATTACAAGTATGGCGCAGTCCAGCACCTGCAGCGTACGCTCCATCTCCGCAGAGAAGTCCACATGTCCCGGCGTATCGAGCAGCGTAATGGTGCAGCCCGGCAGCTGCAGGACCGCCTGCTTGGAAAAGATGGTGATGCCCCGACTGCGCTCCTGCTGGTCGGTATCCAGGAAGGTATCCTGATGATCCACGCGCCCGAACGTGCGGATTGCGCCCGCGGCATAGAGCATGGCCTCGGACAGCGTGGTCTTTCCGGCATCCACATGTGCCAGAAGTCCCACACAAAGCCGTTTTTCTGTTTGATTGGTTGTCTGTCCGTTCATTGTGCCCGCTCCTGTGTCTTTTGTAAGAGGATTATACCATAAACGCGGCAGCGCGTCGAGATGCCGCGGCCATTTTCAAAAAACGAGGGCTGCCGCAGCTGCGGCAGCCCTCCGGATTGCGGAGCTTATTCCACGGTGACGCTCTTGGCAAGATTACGCGGCTTATCGATGTCGCAGCCGCGCTGCAGCGCAACATAGTACGAGAACAGCTGCAGCGGTACAACGCCAAGCAGCGGCAGCAGCAGCAGCTCTGTATCGGGAATGGTCAAAATTGCGTCCACGCGCTTTTCCATCTCCGCACGGTGCGAATCCGTCGTGAGCGCAAGTACGTTTGCACCTCGTGCCTTGACCTCGATGACATTGCTCATCGCTTTGTCAAACAGCGGTGTGTATGTGCCCAGCGCCACAACCAGCGTTCCCGGCTCAATGAGCGATATCGTGCCGTGCTTGAGCTCCCCGGAGGCGTAGGCCTCGGAGTGGATATACGAGATTTCCTTGAGCTTCAGCGACCCCTCCATGCCGAGCGCATAGTCGAGATTGCGGCCAATGAAAAATACAGAGTTATGGTTAAAATACTGGGAGGCATAATATTGAATCTGCTCCCGGTCGGCAAGGATCTTTTCCACCTGCGCAGGGATCTCCCCGATGGCCTGCGTCAGGCGCGCAGCGTCAGCACCGCTGATGGTGCCGAGCTGACCGGCCAGATAAATGCCCAGCAGATTCAGAACAGCCATCTGCGTGGAATAGGCCTTTGTCGTGGCAACGGCAATCTCCGGCCCCGCCCACGTATAGAGCACATCGTCCGATTCGCGGGCAATGGAGCTGCCGACGACGTTGACAATGGACAAAATCCGCGCACCTCTGGCCTTGGCCTCGCGCAGGGCAGCCATGGTATCCAGCGTTTCGCCGGACTGACTGATGATGATGGCCAGCGTGCCGCTGTCTACAATCGGGTCGCAGTAGCGGAACTCAGAGGCCAGAATGACCTCCACCGGGATGCGCGTCAGCTTCTCCAGATTGTATTTCCCGACCATGCCCACATGGTACGACGAGCCGCAGGCGATAATCTTGATGGCATGATACTGGCAGATATCGAGCTGCAGATCCTCAAAGAACACCGCGCCGTCCTTCAGGCGGGGGAGAATCGCACGGCGCAGCGCCTCTGGCTCCTCCATGATCTCCTTGAGCATGAAATGCTCATAGCCGCCCTTTTCCGCAGCAGAAATTTCCCAGTCGATGTGGTGGTGCTCCTTTTCCACAGGAAGCTCCATGGCGTTGAAGATCTGGATGCCGTCCCGGCCCAGGATCGCAACCTCACCGTCGTCCATATAGACCACATCGCGCGTATATTTGACCAGCGCGGTTACATCGGAGGCCAGAAAATTCTCGCCGTCGGCAAAGCCCAGCAGCAGCGGCGCGTCCTTGCGCGCAGCATAGATATGATCCGGGTCATGTGCACTGAGGATTCCAAGCGCATACGCGCCTTCGATCCGGTGCAGCACCATATACAGCGCATCGGCCACGGTTTTGACCTCCGGCAGGCCCATGCAGTATTCCATGAGCTGCGCAACGACCTCTGTATCGGTCTGCGAGGTGAACACGACGCCCTTTTCCTCCAGAAATTCACGGATTTCCAGATAGTTTTCAATGATTCCATTATGTACGACGGCAATCGAGCCGTTCTGGGATACCTGCGGGTGGGAATTTACATCGTTCGGCTCACCATGGGTGGCCCAACGGGTATGGCCGATGCCGAGCGTACCGGGCAGCTTTGCTCCATGATCCGTTTTTTCAATCAGATTCTGCAGCCGCCCCTTGGCCTTCTCCACCTCGAGCGCGCCATTGGCCTCCACGCAGATGCCTGCCGAGTCATATCCGCGGTATTCCAGCCGGGACAGCCCCTCCAGCAAAATGGGGGCCGCCTGCTGCTTGCCGACGTATCCAACGATTCCACACATAAAATAGTTCCTCCTGTAAAGATCAGATACTTACAGGACAAACGCGCAGAAATTTGCCTGATTCCCCGCTCAGAGCCCCTTTGTTTTGCGGTTGCCCGCATATTTCTGACTCTGTCACGCGTGCGGAGAGCACACGGAAACGCATCCGCCGAATTTTCGATCACGTTTCTCCTCGTTGTCCTGCGCGGCTGCGCAGGCTCTGGCGCTTGTGATGGCTGAAGCCATATCCTCCTTTCCGGTTCTGCGACTGTTCCCATTATATGCGAAAAGTTACAAAAAAGCTACTGTTATTTGCAGGCCGGGCAATCCGCATCCAGATTGCCCGGCACAACGCCCGTTATTTGATTACGGGATGGCCTCCTGTTCGTTGGCCTGCTGGATGGTGAGCGCCGGCTGCGCAGCATCCGTAAAGCGGAACTGCAAAACAGCCTGCGGCACGTTGACTGAGCTTGAGGCCTGCAGCCCCTTCTCCTGTGCCAGCCGCGCCGCAATGGCCTGCAGCTGCAGAAGAAGCTCCCGGTTCAGTCCGCCGCCGCGCCAGTGAAAAAGAAATGTAGGCTGCTTCTTCCGAAGCGCCTGTGCAGCGCGCTTTTCCACGTCCTCCAGTTTCGTGAGCGAAACGCTGCGGTAATAAAAGGCGCGGCCATCCGTACAGGCAGGTGCCGGCAGCACCAGCGGCTCATGGTCCCGGAAGATGTGGCTGTCGTCCAGATTAAAATAATCATACCGCGCCGCACCGCATTGCAGTGAATTGTCAAACGTTGCATCCAGATGATAATACTGCCCGCCAAGCTGTACGATGTTCCAGGCGTGGCGATAGCGGATTCCCTTTTCCGGATTTGCCTCGCAAAGTGCGACGATACACCACAGCCCGGCGGCATCACACAGCGCCTTGACGGTCTTTGCAATACCCTCACACACGCCGACGCCCTGCGTGAGAGGCCCCAGAATCTCATGCGAATAGGGCTTTTTCAGCTTGTCATAGCGGACATTCTGCAGAATAAAATCATGGATGGCAAGCTCCTGCTCGGCAGGGGATTTGCCGACCAGCGGCCGCACAAGCCGCTGCAGACGCGCCTGTACCGCCTGCCGGTGTGTCTGGATCCGGCCCTTGTCAAACAGGTACTCCGGCAAAAGCTCCAGATGATCCGCACCCGGCATATACCGGCAGCGATAGCCTGTGACATAGAAGATCAGCGGCTCGTCAAGCTTCAGCCGCAGATAGATATCCGATAAGACGGTTTCGCTTACAAACGCAATGCGAATTGACGTCGCCAGCGCGCGAAAGCCGCCGAGAAGCGCGTCATAGACGGCCCTGAGCGGCTTGGAAAGCTGATTGTAATAATATTGCATAAAATCCTCAGAAGTGAAGCTGCATCGGCTGCAGCACGTCCAACCTGTCTAGCTGCCGGACAGGCACCGCGCCGCGGGATACCAGCGCCTGCATGGCGTTGGAGCCATCGTCGCAGACAAAGACCGGGCTGTAGCCGCGGTGAAGATTCTCGGTTGTGCCCTCCCACGTGCCGCCGGAGCCGCACGTACACTGCGCGACGAGCGTTTTCTCGCCCATCGCATGGATAAGCCGGTTGCGGCCAAGCGCACGCGCAGCGGAAAATGGCATGTCATACGCCTGCTCGGCCAGATATAAGACACCTGGCAGAGCCGGATGTGTAAGCAGACTGTCCGCCGGGAAAATTACAGCGCTGCCGCCCGCAGCCAGGCAGGCATCCTGCGCAGCACGGTCCGCGCCCGCCGCACCGCCGGAGCAGATTGAATACAAAGAGCCGGCAATCAGCCGTCCTGCCGTCTCTGCAAATGCGCGGCCCTGCGGCGCAAGCGCACGCGAGCCGACGACGGAAATGCAGCGCGCAGATAAAAGGGCCGGATCGCCCTTTGCAAACAGAACCGCCGGGCAGCGCGGACCAAGCCTCTGCCGCAGGCGCTGCGGATATCTGGCATCCAGACGTGTGACCGGAAAAATATCCTGCGCAGCTGCGCGGGAGAGATAGGCGCGCAGCGTCTCGCCGCGTGATAAAAGCTGCAGAATATGCGTCTGCTCCGCCGCGTCATAGCCCAGCCGGGCAAGATCACGCGCAGTCAGCTCCCGCAGCGGATCGTCCCCGCCCATGCCATAGGCCCGCGCCCGCCGGCCAAGCTCCTGCAGCTGCGGCATCGTAAGCGGGCGCATCTGCCCGGGCAGCAGGCACGAGAGCAGCAGCATGCCCTCCTCAGCCGCAGTCAACGGAACCGCCTGCGCGGCTGCGCTTTCCGGGACTTCTTTACTTCCTCCTCGACAAGCGCGCCATCGTCGGCAAACCTGACAGGCTGGATAGAATAGTGCGAGTATTTCGCAATTTCCGCCAGCTTCGTCTGCTCCGGGAAGGTGCCGAGAATGGAGACGGCAATGCCCTTGCGCTTGGCGCGGCCAGTCCGGCCAATGCGGTGGATATAATATTCATTTTCTTCCGGCACGTCGTAGTTGATCACGCAGTCGACATCGTCAACGTCGATGCCGCGCGAGGCAACGTCCGTGGCAATCAGGATGGGGAGCTTGCCCTCTTTGAACGTGCGCATGGTCTTTTCGCGCTTTTGCTGCGGAATATCGCCATGGATACAGTCCGCGGGCAGCCCCATGCGGACAAGATCATCCCGCAGGCGCTGGCACATAACCTTGGTGTTGCAGAAAATGATGGTGCGTTCCAGCCGCAGCGTCCGGATGAGCCGCTGTACCATGTCCACCTTTTCCAGCGGCGGGCAGGTAATCGAATACTGGGTGATATCCGGACGATTGTCCACATCAGCGGGAACCGTGATCTCCACCTCGTCCCGCTGGTACATCCAGGAGACGGTCATGACCTCCTGTGAGATGGTTGCAGAAAACAGGCCAAGATTGCGGCGATTTTTCACCTTTTCAATGATTTTTGTCACATCGTCAAAGAAGCCCATGTCCAGCATCCGGTCCGCCTCGTCCAGCACAACGGTCTGTACCTTGTCCAGACTGAGCGTGCGCCGCTTGTAGTGGTCCATCAGGCGGCCCGGCGTGGCGACGACGATCTGCGGGTGCGCAGCAAGCTGCTTGATCTGCGTCTCAATCTTTGCCCCGCCGTAGACAACGGCAACGCGGATATTTTTATAGTAGGTGAGCAGGCCGCGCAGTTCCTCGCAGATCTGAATGGCAAGCTCCCGCGTCGGCGCAAGGATCAGCCCCTGCAGATCCTCGCTCTCTGCATGAATGTGCTCAATCATGGGGATACCGAAGGCAAACGTTTTGCCGGTGCCCGTCGGGGCCTTGGCAATGACGTCCTTCCACTGCAGAAACGGTGGAATGGCCTCCGCCTGGATCCGGGTGGGATAGCCGTAGCCCTTTTTCTCTAATGCCTGCAGGATCTCGGCCGACAATCCAAGATCGGCAAATGTCAAATTCTGTTCCATACTGATTCTTCCTTACTCTATGTTCCAGCGAAAAATCGCAATTTATTTAGTATATCATATCATACTTCCAAAGTGTTTCCAAGCCCTGCATAGAAAAACCTGCAAAATGCAGCCGTTACTCCAGCAGCTGACATAGCGCCCGGGCCGCCAGACTGAGCGACTGCCCCTTTCGTTTGAGCAGCAAAATTGCACGCGGCGGCAGCGGCTGGGCAAGCTCCAGCACAAGAAAGCTATCCTGCCGGGCCTCTGCACGGACAAATTCCTCCGGTACGAAGCCCACGCCAAGATTCGCCATGACCATAGGCAGAATCTGATCCGCCGTGGCGGCCTCAATCTCCGGTGCATAGTGCAGCCCGGCACGCTCAAACAGTGCTTCATAGAACGTGTGGGTCTGTGTCCGGTCGGCAAGGCCGATCATCGGAACGTTGGTCAGCGCATGCAGCTCTACCGGCTTTTCTGCCAGAACCGCATAGGCCGGGCCGCAGACAGCAACCTCCTGGAACTGCCGCAGCGTCTTTGCTGAGACCCCAGGCTGCTCCCCGGCAGGGCCGGTGACAAGCGCAAAATCGGCAAGCCCATCACGGATGGCCTCCGATGCCTGCGCCGTAACGAGGTTCAGAACGCGGATGCGCACGCCGGGATAGGCCAGCCGAAAGGCCTTCAGAACCGGCAGCAGCAGGCAGCGGAGCGCAATCTCCGTTGCTGCAATGGTGACAGTGCCGCTTTGCAGCCCCTTGTCCATAGCAAGCAGCTCCTCCCCGGCGGACAGCTGCTCAACAGCCAGCGAGACATGCTCATAGAGCTTTTCCCCCTCGGCTGTCAGCGTAACGCCCCGATGCGAGCGAATCAGCAGCGTGCAGCCAAGCTCGGCCTCCAGATTCTTAATGGCGCGGGTAACATTCGGCTGGCTGCTCAGCAACTCTCTGGCCGCCTGCGTGAAGCTCCGGCAGCGCGCAACATAATAAAAAATACGGTAATAATCGTAGCTGACCATGTAGTATTCCTTTTTGATATTGCGGTGATATCATTCATATATTTTACTTATGACTCATGCGGGATTATAATGCCACGCGGTACAAAAGTCAAGAAAGATAGACAGGAGAGCGCAAGATATGATTGGATTCATGCAAAAATCGGCATGCCCAGCATGGGAGGCACGCTATGAATAAGGATCTGACAGTCGGTAAACCATCCTCTGTTCTGTGGCGGTTCTGCCTGCCGCTGTTTGCCAGCATTCTGTTCCAGCAGCTGTACAACATTGCCGACAGCTTTGTCGCAGGCAAATTCATCGGAGAAAATGCGCTGGCCGCCGTCGGCAACAGCTATGAAATTACACTGATTTTCATCGCATTCGCCTTCGGGTGCAACATTGCCTGCTCGGTTATTGTTTCCCGCTTCTTCGGCGCGCATGATTATACGCATATGAAAACGGCCGTATACACGGCCATGCTTACAAGCGCCGGTGTATGCGTGGTGCTGATGCTGGCAGGGCTGTTCGGCTGTGATGCGCTTCTGCGGCTCATCCGCACACCGGAGGAGGTTTTTGCCGACTCCAAGCTGTATCTGGATATTTACGTATGGGGTCTGCCGTTCGTATTCTTCTATAACATTGCAACCGGTATTTTCTCAGCTCTGGGCGATTCCAAGACGCCGTTCTGGTTCCTGGCTGCCTCATCGCTGTCCAACATCGGCATGGATATCCTCTTTGTGACAGCGTTCCGGATGGGTGTTGCCGGCGTGGCCTGGGCAACATTTCTGTGCCAGGGCGTCAGCTGTGTGTTGGCAATTTGGGTTGTTATGCGCCGCCTGTACGGTATCCGGACGGAAGGTACCGTCCCCATTTTCTCCAAGACGATTCTGCAGCAGTTTATTATGGTTGCAGTTCCGAGCATTCTGCAGCAGAGCTTCATCTCTATCGGCAATATCGTCATCCAAAGCATCATCAACGGCTTCGGTGCAAGCGTCATGGCCGGCTATTCCGCAGCCGTGAAGCTGAACAACCTGGTCATTACATCCTTCACGACGCTTGGCAACGGCATTTCCAACTACGCGGCACAGAATCTTGGCGCCGGCAAGCTGCCGCGCATCAAAGAGGGCTTCGGTGCCGGGCTCCGGCTGGTGTGGATACTGAGTCTGCCGCTGTTTGTCCTGTATTTCTTTGCGGGCCGCTGGGCACTGGGCCTGTTCCTGGAGAATCCGACGGCGACTGCAGTGGAAACCGGTGTGATGTATCTGCGGATTCTTTCACCGTTCTATTTTGTCGTCTCGGCAAAGCTGGTGGCCGACGGTGTGCTGCGCGGCTGCGAGATGATGGGCAAGTTCATGATTGCCACGTTCACAGATCTCATTTTGCGCGTGGTGCTGGCGTTGGTTCTCTCAAAAACAGCGCTTGGCGCAACAGGTATCTGGTGCGCATGGCCGGTCGGCTGGTGCATCGCAGCGGTGCTGTCGATTCTGTTCTATCGGACAGGCAGATGGAACCGCAAGGAAGAATTGCCGCTTGTGTAAACTCTTATAGAAAACGCGCTCTGCCGCAAAGCTGCGGCAGAGCGCGTTTCAGCGTGTCGAAAAAGTCTTTTCGCCCCGCTGAGACAGTTTTTCGAACTTTGAAAAAGTTCGAAAAACTGGTTGATTGAACGCGAAGGGGGCTCTTTGCCCCCTTCACTCTTCCCCTGCTGCTCTGTCTTCCAACTCCTTTTCGTGGTTTTTTGACAGTCTCAAAACGCGCTCTGCCGCAAGGCTGCGGCAGAGCGCGTTTCTGTATCCGTATCCGTCAATTCAGCTGGTCGGCAAGATCCCGGTAGCGGCTGCCATCGGCCGCGTCCGCACTTGCCTGCGTCATATGCTGGGCCAGCTTCTTTGCGGCGGTATCCGCCGAGATTACGGTGCCGGCGCCGGCCACGCAGCCGCCGGGGCACGCCATGCCCTCAAGCAGATAACCGTCCAGCTTGCCGGCCTTGGCCAGCATCAGAAGCTTGCGGCACTCACGCAGGCCGTCGGCCCGCTGGGTCTTGATCTCGCAGTCGGGATGCTCCTTGCGGATGAGCTGCTCGACAGCCGCGGCCACGCCGCCGGCGACGGCGAATCCACGTCCAGCCCGCGTGCCCTCGTCAAGATCCGGGCTGTCCGGCAGCTTGGAGAAGTCGATCTCCTTCGCCTCGAAAATGCCCATCAGCTCCTCATAGGTCAGAACGAAATCAACATCCGTACGGATATCCGCCTGCATCGCTTCGAGCTTTTTGGCTGCGCACGGCCCGATGAAAACGACCTTGCTGCTGGGCCGATCCCGCTTGACAAGCCGCGCAGTATAGACCATCGGCGTATAGGTCATGGAAATGTTGCCGGACTCTGCCGGGAACAGCCGTCTGGCCATCATCCGCCACGACGGGCAGCAGGAGGTCGCCATGAAGCGCTGCTCATTCGGGACCTTTTCCAGAAAGTCGCGTGCCTCCTCAATGGTGCAGATATCCGCGCCGACGGCAACCTCCACAACATCGGCAAAGCCAAGCTGCTTCATGGCCGTCAGGAACTTCGGCACCGTGACGTCCTTGCCGAACTGGCCGACAAACGACGGCGCAACAATGGCGACGACCTCGTTGCCTTCAAGCATAGAGCGGATGACCTGATAGATCTGGCTCTTGTCGACAATCGCGCCGAACGGGCAGCTGACAAGGCACTGGCCGCACGAAACGCAGCGGTCGTAGTCAATCACTGCCTTCTGGTATTCATCGACACCAATGGCGTCCATGCCGCAGGCGGCCTGACAGGGACGCTCAAGATAGGTGATGGCATTATACGGACAGGATTTTGCGCATTTGCCGCATTTGATGCAGAGTTTCTGGTCAATGCGGCTCTTGCCGTTGACAAATTTGATGGCGCCCTTCGGGCAGACACGCTGGCACGAGGAGGCCAGGCAGCCCTGGCAGAGCTCGTTGACGCGGTATTGCCGCGTCGGACAGGCGTGGCAGGCATAGGGGATGATGTTGACGAGCGGCGGCTCGTAATACTGCTCAGCAATGGCAGCCTGATCCATGCCCTCGGTCAGGAGCGTGCGCGTCTGTACCGGCTGCAGGGACAGACCCATGGCCATGCGCACACGTTCGCCGGCAATGGCGCGCTCGAGAAATACGGACTCGCGGTGCAGGGGGCTCTGCCCCGGGACAATTTTAAACGGAATATCCTCCATATCGGTATAGTCGCCGGAATAGGCCATCCGCGCAACCTCTGTAAAAACTTTTTTTCGGATCTCTGTAATCAGTGATGGGATTCCACGCATAAAGCTTGCTCCTTTGTGCCAAATGATACTGTATTATAAATTATAGCATATCCAGCTTCAAACGTCACTTGTTTCTTTTGCCCAAGTCTTGACAACAGCGTGTGAGATGTCGTAAGCTTTTTACCAGAAAAGAAAAAGGAGCACGCCATGTCTAATTTTCAGATCTTTTTGGTCATCCTATATTTATTCTTCTTCGGCGCCGTCGGCGGATGGGTGCTGGAGCTGCTGTTCCGCAGATTTTTTTCCGGTTCCAATCCGGAGCGCAAGTGGATCAACCCCGGCTTTCTCTTTGGCCCGTGCCTGCCGCTGTATGGCTTCGGTACGGTGCTGCTGTTCATTCTCAGCGAGCTTGACCAGCAGCTGTTCGGTTCGTTTTCCGGGAGCTTCTGGTACTATATCGTGATGTTTGTCGTGATGGCACTGGCCATGACACTGCTGGAGTATATCGTGGGGCTTGTCAGCTTCAAGGGGTTCCATCTCCGCCTGTGGGATTACAGCAAGCGCTGGGGTAATATTCAGGGGATTATCTGCCCGCTGTTTACATTTTTCTGGGGCGTTCTGTCACTGGCGTATTATTTCCTGCTCTATCCGCGCCTGCACGTGCTGGTAGAGTGGTTTGTGGCGCACCCGCTGGCCTCGTTTGTGGTCGGTGTGTGCTTTGGAATTTTCCTGATCGACCTGTGCTTCTCGATCCATCTGGGTACGGTTGTGCAGAAAAAGGCCGCAGAAATCGACAAGAATGTCTATGACGCCATCGATGTGCAGAAGCTGTGGCATCGGATGCAGAAGCGCGGCGGCTTCTTCCGCTTCGTGTCCATCAGGCCCTTGACCGAGCGAGTCGATGCGTTTGATGAGTTCCTCCATCGTCGCCCGGGAAGCACAGCACCGAAAGCAGAGCGGCAATAAATCATTCCATCTGCGCAAAAATATAGAAATACCACTAGCTTTTTTCTGTTGCTCATGTTATAATAATGAAAATCATTATTGAATTTGAAAGGAATCGGATCATATGTACTGTGTCAAAAAAATGACAGAGGATCTCTACTGGGTCGGCGCAAGCGAGCGGCGGCTGAACCTGTTCGAAAACGCATATCCGCTTACAAACGGCGTCAGCTATAACTCCTATCTGCTGCTTGATGAAAAGACCGTGCTGGTCGATACCGTCGACAGATCTGTCAGCGGGCTGTTCTTCGAAAACGTCGATCATGTGCTCGCCGGGCGTCCGCTCGACTATCTGATCGTGCAGCATATGGAGCCGGATCACGCCGCAACCATCGGGGAACTCGTTCTGCGCCACCCGGAGCTCACCATCGTCTGCAATGCCAAGACGCGCACAATGATGCTGAATTTCTTCACGTTTGAGATGGACGGCCGTGTGCAGATCGTCAAGGAGATGGACACGCTCACAACCGGCAGGCATACCTTTGCCTTTGTCATGGCGCCGATGGTGCACTGGCCGGAGGTCATGGTGTCCTATGATACTGCAACGAAAACGCTGTACTCCGCCGATGCCTTCGGCACCTTCGGCGCGCTCAACGGCAATCTGTATGCCGACGAGGTAAACTTCCGGACCGAGTGGCTGGCTGATGCCCGCCGGTACTACACCAACATTGTCGGCAAATACGGCACGCAGGTACAGGCGCTTCTGAAGAAGGCATCCGGACTGGAGATTGAAACGATCTGCCCGCTGCATGGCCCGGTCTGGCGCAAGGATATTGCATGGCTGCTCGATAAGTATATCCACTGGGCGACATATACGCCGGAGGATCAGGCCGTTGTCATTGCATATGCATCCGTGTACGGCGGGACGGAGAACGCAGCAAACGTTCTGGCAGCAAAGCTGTCGGATCTTGGCGTGCGCAATGTACAGATGTACGACGTCTCTGTCACGCATCCGAGCTATATTCTTTCTGAATGCTTCCGGGCCAGCCATCTGGTCTTTATCTCCACGACCTATAACGCCGGTATGTTCGTCACCATGGAAAATCTGATCCATGATATCGTGAACCATAACCTGCAGAACCGCACCATCGCCCTCATGGAAAATGGCTCCTGGGCACCGACGGCAGCAGGGCTCATGCGCGCAGAACTGCAGAAGCTCAAGGGCTGCACCATTCTCGACGAAACCGTTACAATCAAGTCCACGCTGAAGGAGTCCCAACTGGCAGAGGTGGACGCGATGGCACAGGCCATCTTTGATTCCATGCCGCACCCGGCGCCTGCGCAGCATACCGCAGACGCGCCGGTGGAAAACAATGCATTTTTCTCGTTCTCCTATGGTCTGTTTGTTCTGACTGCCCGCGATGGGGAGAAGGATAACGGCTGCATCATCAACACCGCAGCGCAGCTGACCGACACGCCCAAGCGCATCTCCATCGCAGTGAACAAGGCAAATCTGACACACGACATGATCGTCAAGACCGGTGTGTTCAACGTCTCCATGCTCTCAACCGACGCACCGTTCGGCCTGTTCCAGCATTATGGCTTCCAGTCCGGCCGGGACGTGGACAAATTTGCAGGTGTCAAGGGCATGGCCCGCGCCACCAACGGCGTGTATTACCTGCCGTATTCCACCAATGCGTTCGTAAGCGGCAAGGTAACGCAGATGATTGATCTCGGCACGCACACGCTGTTTCTTGCTGACGTGACCGAGGCACGTGTGCTGTCGGATGTGCCGTCCATGACGTACGCGTTCTACTTTGCCAATGTCAAGCCGAAGCCCGCAGCACTCAAAAAGCAGACGGGCTGGGTCTGCAAGATCTGCGGCTACGTCTATGAAGGCGAACAGCTGCCGGCAGACTTCATCTGCCCGCTGTGCAAGCACGGCGCAGCCGACTTTGAAAAGCTGCCCGATTAAAACCCAACAATCCGGACGCGGTGCCTCTGCCCGTCCGGATTTCTGAGCATCAAAAGAAAGGATCGATTCCATGCATCGTGTACTTGAACATCTGGAACCAACGACCGTGTTCCACTACTTTGAAGATCTGGCACAAATCCCGCACGGCTCCCGCAACACCAAGGCCATCAGCGACTACTGCGTCGCCTTTGCCAAGGCTCGCGGCCTGTGGGTCTATCAGGACAGCAGCAACAATGTCATCATCAAAAAGCCCGCGTCAGCCGGCTATGAATCGGCCCCGGCCGTAATTCTGCAGGGCCATCTGGACATGGTTGCGGAAAAAACGCCGGACAGCCCGATGGACTTCACAAAGGACGCGCTGCAGCTGCGCGAGGACGGCACATATGTCTGGGCCGAAGGGACAACGCTCGGCGGCGACGACGGCATTGCCGTCGCTATGACGCTGGCCGTGCTGGACAGCCAGGACCTGCCCCATCCGGCCCTTGAGGCAGTGTTTACCGTCGATGAGGAAATCGGCATGCTGGGCGCGCAGGCACTGGATTTTTCCCAGCTCTCTGCCCGCCGGATGCTGAACATCGACTCTGAGGACGAGGGCATTTTTACCATCAGCTGCGCAGGCGGCGCAGGCGCGTGCGTGCAGATCCCGCTGCAAAGTGAGCGCTGCAGCCGTGCAGGTGCAAAGCTGACCGTGACCGGGCTTATCGGCGGCCACTCCGGACAGGAGATCAACAAGGGCCGTGCAAACGCGAATATTTTGCTGGGGCGTGTACTGGACACCCTGCAGCGCACCTGCGATGTGCGGATTGTGTCTGCGGCAGGCGGCCTGAAGGACAATGCAATTACGCTTGCCGCTGAGGCGGAGCTTGCACTGGATGATGGGCAGCTCGATGCAGCGCAGGCCGCTGTCCACGCGTGTGAAGCTGCATTCCAGAAGGAATATGCTGCGGCAGACCCGGGCATCACCATGACGCTGACACGGACCGCACCGGCGGAGCTTGCGCTGGACGCAGACTCCACACGGCGGGTAATTGACTTTCTGCTGCTCGTGCCGAACGGCATTGCAGCCATGAGCATGGACATCCCCGGCCTTGTACAGACGTCATGCAATCTGGGAATCTTCAAGGTAACGGCTGCGGAGCTGTCTGCGGTCAGCTCTGTGCGGAGTTCTCTTGCCTCCCAGAAGCAGATGCTGCTTGACCGGTTTGCAGCGCTTGCGGCAAGACTTGGCGGACAGCTTACAATTGAGGGCGCGTATCCCGCATGGGAATACCGCCGCGAATCGCCGCTGCGCGAGAAGCTTGTGGAGATCTACAGGGCGCAGACCGGCACCGAACCGAAAATTGAGGCCATCCACGCCGGCCTGGAGTGCGGTCTGTTTGCCGGACAGCTGGACGGGCTCGACTGTGTGTCCTTTGGCCCGAATCTGTTGGAAATTCACACAACGCGGGAGAAGATGGACATTGCTTCGGTGCAGCGGACGTGGCGCTTCCTGGTTGCTGCGCTTGCCGCGCTGAAGGATTGACCTCCTGCAAATATGCCGAGCCCGGCTTTCGCCGGGCTCTTCTTGCGTTTCCGGGTAATGTCATACGTTCTTGCTTTATTTGTATGGTATATCCCTCGAAGTCATGGGTGATGTGCTTACCAGCGTGTTTTTCAGTTTTCCCTTGCTGTCTGTCCTCCGGTGTAGTATGATGGTAGTAAAATACTGACCTGCAAGCGGCAGGCCAGTCACGGAGGATGGCTTTTATGAACCAGATCTATCGTTTCTCTGCCCCCGGACGTACCGAAATCAGCGGCAACCATACGGACCACCAGCACGGCTGCGTTCTGGCTGCGGCTGTCAGCCTGGAATCTGTTGCTGAGGTTACGCTGCGGGCAGATTCAATCATCCGCGTCGCGTCTGAGGGCTATGCGCCCGTTGCAATCGATCTTGGGGATCTTTCCATTCATGAATCAGAAAAAAACACGACCGCTGCGCTTGTCCGCGGTGTCGCGGCAGCATTTGCCCAGCGCGGCTGCCAGCTGCAGGGCTTTGACGCCAGCGTTCGTTCCACGGTACTGCCCGGCTCCGGCCTTTCCTCGTCGGCAGCCTTTGAGGTGCTGATCGGCACGATTCTCAATGAGCTGTTCTTTGAGAAGATGCTGTCCGCTGTGGAAATCGCCCAGATTGGCCAATACGCAGAAAACGTCTACTTTGGCAAGCCGTGCGGGCTGATGGATCAGACCGCATCAAGCGTCGGCGGGCTGGTGTTTATCGACTTTGCCGACCCGACCAAGCCGATTGTCGAGCGCGTCGAGTTTGACTTCGCGCACTGCGGCTATACGCTTTGTATTCTGGACTCCGGCGCTGACCACGCCGATCTGACCGACGAATACGCCGCCATCCCTGCGGAGATGCGCGCTGTGGCGTCGCAGCTGGGTGTTGAGGTTCTGCGTGACGCCGACGAAGCTGCTTTTTACACAAAACTCGGCACAATCCGCAAACAGACCGGCGACCGTGCCGCGCTGCGCGCGATGCATTTCTTTGACGAGAACCGCCGGGTCCAGCAGCAGGTACAGGCAATCCGCCGCGGCGACTTTGAAGCATTCCTGCAGGGTGTGCGGGATTCCGGCCGGTCGTCGTGGATGCTGCTGCAGAATGTCATCCCCTTCGGCGCAAAGGCGCACCAGCAGATGGCGCTTGCACTCGCTGCCTGCGAAAAGCAGCTTGGCGGCCGAGGCGCCTGCCGCGTCCATGGCGGCGGCTTTGCCGGTACGATTCTTGCCTTTGTTCCGGATGCAGAGCTTACACAGTTCCGCACTGCAATGGAGTCTGTGCTTGGCGCTGGCAGCTGCCACGTGCTGCAGATCCGGCAGCAGGGCGGCATCCGTCTGGCATAAGGAGGACTTACTATGAATGATTTTGAACAGTACCATCTGCCGGAGGCGTACCGGCCGCTGTCTCCGTGGAGCTATTTTGGGCTTGGGCTTTTATATGCATTGCCCGTCGTTGGCTGGGTATTTCTGATTATCCATGCCATCGGCAGCGCAAATATCAACCGCCGCAATTATGCCCGCAGCTATTTCTGTGTGTACATTCTGGCCATTATCCTGGCCATCGTCCTGACCGCGCTTGGGGTTTTCCAGAGCGTTACCGGACTTGGCTCTGGAAGCTTTGCTTGACCGAATATGCGAAATACCGACTCGTTTCGAGTCGGTATTTTGTGTTTTCCCATAATTTTTACCCTAAATCTTGTGTCATGCTCCCGATTTCGACAGATTCTGCGCCCGCCTTGTGGTATGGTGTGTCTGCAAGGCGACAGACCGCAGCGTAACAACAACAGCAGTCCTGTCGTCCGGCTCTGACTCGCTGGCGCATGCGACAACCCCGGCTGCAAGCTCCCGCGGCGGCAGCTCGCCGCAGCTGCGAAGATACTGTTCGCAGCACTGCTCGGGCACGCCGTCGGTGGTAAGCACCAGCTGCTCTCCTCTCTGCAAGGACAGCCTGACGCACTCGGCATGGTGTTCCTCTCCCACACCAAGTCCGGGCGGCGGTGAGGCTGTCCCTATTTTTTTGACGCTTGCGCCCTTTTTCAGATATGAAGGAGCCGCGCCCCATTTATAGAGCGTACCGTCGCCGCTCTCCAGCGCAATTGCCAGCAGATCCACGGTGGCAAAGCAGCCGTCTGCCCGCAGGATATACAGCTCATTGAGCATCTGCAGTGCCTCCGACGCGTCAAGGCCGAGCGTCAGCAGCTGCTGCAGGCAGGCAATTGCCCGCCTGGCGTCTGCCTGGGCTGCCGCGCCGGTTCCCATCCCGTCACACAAAAGGACAAACTGCGTTCCGCCGCTGGAAAAGCTTGTCCCGCAGTCGCCGTTCAGCTGGTCACCACGCAGGCCGATTGCACGCACGCCAAGCTCCAGCTCGAACTTACGCGGCGGCACATGGTCCCGCGTTTCCTGCAGCGCAGCAAACAAATGCGCCAGATGGCCATAGACCGCTGCCGCGGCACGCCGCGCCTCGTCCGCCCGCGCAAGCGCCTGCAGCTGCATCCGCTGGGCGCGCAGCGCACGCGTGATCTCCGCAGCAAACGCGGGCGCGCGGATGCAGATTGCCCGGAACTGCGCCGGAAGATCCTCCGCAGTCAGCTCCTCCCTGCGTATAATCCGGTCGGCACAGCTGGAAAGGAGTTGGTATGTCTCGTCCGCCCGCTCCTGCCAGCAGGCCTGCTGCCGGACGCAGCTGCTGCAGATCCGCTCTGCCGCGCTGTCAAACAAAAGTGCCGGTGCTGGCCCCGCCTCGTGTGTCTGCCCGCCGGAAAGGGAGCTTTCCATCGTCTGCAGAAGCTGCGATGCCTGCCGGATTGTCTGCGGCAGAAGCACCGCCGCCTGCGCCGTCCGCGGCTCCACCCGGATGCTCGCCGGCACCAGACAGGCCGCGATTGCGCCGGCCAGCGCCCCCAGCATCCATCCGGCATGCGCGCCTCCCCAGAAAAGGACAGCGGCAAAATACCCACCGGCAAACAGCGCCGCCTGCGCCATTTTCCGCGGCGCCCCCATCCGGCAGCTGAGCGCCGCCAGGCAGAAGCATGCGGTCTGCGGCGGCTGCGGCATGCAGCAGAGATCCAGCGTCAGGCCGCATACTGCGCAAAGGAGCATTCCCTCCGCGCCGCCGGCGTGCCGCACGCAGACACAGACCGCTGCCGCAACAGCCAGCAGCGGAAAAATTGTCCCCTCCATTCCGGCAAGCGCTGCCAACAGGCAGAGCCCCGCCGCGCACAGCCGGATCTGGCGCGGCTGTGCCGGAGACAGTGCCCAGCTTCCCACAACCAGCAGCCCCAGCCGCAGCAGAAGCAGCAGCGCCGCCTGCAGGCCGTTATCCTGCTGCAGCGCAAAAATAATTCCCAGCAGCAGATACACACTGCCCGCTGCCGCCGGCGCGAACCAGCGCCTTTGTGCAGGCAGCAGATCGCGGAACAGGCAGCTGCCCGCCAGCAGTAAAAAGCCCGCTGCAATGGGCTCCAGGCCCTGTCCTGCGCCCCAGAACAGCAGATAGCCCAAAAGTGCGCCTGCATAGGCGCTGACAGACACCACCCCAAACGGCAGCGCGCACACCGGGATCAGCGCCAGCGGCAGGCAGCGGCTATCGATTCGGGCTGCAGCCAGAAGCAGACAAAACCCGAAGCTCCCGACTGCCTGCAGCCCATACCGCAGCAGCGCATAACGCTCCAACAGCCGCCTGACACGCGGCACAAGATGTCGGTCCTCTGCATGTTTCGCACTCATCGCGCCGCCTCCTTCCGCCTCTTGCCGCAGTGTACCACCACGGTCAGAAAAACGCCGTCGGGAAATGGCGCCGGAAATAGCCGGGAAAAGAAAAAACGACTTTGCATGCCTGCGCGCTTGCGTTTGTGGGTAAAATGACGTAGAATGAAGAAAACCTGACGAAAGGACGGCTTTCATTTTGGGAAAAGAAACCGAAATCAAGCTGGAAGTCGGCGATCTGCAGCTGCTCGACTGCATTCTCTGCGACAGGCTCATTGCCGAAAAGCAGCAATCGCCCTTTGCATTCATCAAGATGCAGACAACCTATTATGATACAGAGGACGCCGCGCTTGCCCAGCGCAAATGGATGCTGCGTCTGCGCATGGAAAACGACCGCAGCGTCATCACCGTGAAAACGCCCAGCGAGGGCCATACGCGCGGCGAATGGGAGTGCGAGAGTGAATACCTCGACGAAGCGCTGCCAAAGCTTGCAGCACTCGGCGCGCCGGCAGAGATCGGGACGCTTGATCCTGAGCAGCTGCTGCCGGTCTGCGGCGCTGCATTCACGCGCATCACTGCGTCGCTGCAGCTGAGTGAGCAGACGCGCTGCGCTGTCTGCGGTGATCTTGGGACACTGACAGGCGGCGAAAAAACGCAGTTTCTGTGCGAACTGGAGCTGGAACTGACCGATGGCAGTGAGCAGGAGCTTGCAGCCTTTGCCAAACAGCTGATGGATAAATATCACCTTGCCGAGCAGCCGCTCAGCAAGCTGCAGCGCGCCAGAGCGCTGACAACATAAGTGGGGGACCCCGACATGGATATCAATAAAAACGCCAACCTCAGCATGCTCTGCGATTATTATGAGCTCACCATGGGCAATGGCTATTTCGTTCAGGGCATGCAGGACCGCATCACGTATTTTGATATTTTCTTCCGCAGCGTGCCGGACGGTGGCGGCTATGCCATCGCCGCCGGTCTGGAGCAGGCCATTGAATATGTCCAGCAGCTTCATTTTACCGAGGAGGACATTGCCTACCTCCGCGGACGAAAGATGTTTGACGAGGGGTTCCTGCAATATCTGCGCAGCTTCCGCTTTACCGGGGACATCTGGGCCGTGCCGGAGGGCACACCGATCTTCCCGCGTGAGCCGATTATGACGGTGCGCGCCCCTGCCATTCAGGCGCAGCTGGTTGAAACCTTCCTGCTGCTGACACTCAACCACCAGAGTCTGATCGCCACCAAAGCCAACCGCGTTACCCGCGCCGCAAGAGGCCGGACAGTACTGGAGTTTGGCTCCCGCCGCGCGCAGGGTGTAGATGCCGCAGTTGACGGTGCGCGTGCAGCGTATATCGGCGGCTGCAAGGGCACCGCCTGCACGCTGACCGATCAGCTTTACGGCGTTCCGGCCGGCGGCACAATGGCCCACTCCTGGGTACAGATGTTCCCGTCAGAGTATGACGCGTTCAAGGCCTACTGTGAAACCTATCCTGACAATCCCACACTGCTGGTTGACACCTATAACACACTGCATTCCGGCATCCCCAACGCCATCCGCGTATTCGACGAGGTCTTAAAGCCACGCGGGCTGACAAAGTGCGGCATCCGTCTTGACTCCGGCGACATGACATACCTGACCAAGAAGGCACGGAAGATGCTCGACGCGGCAGGCTGGCAGAGCTGCAAAATTTCCTGCTCCAACTCCCTTGATGAATACATCATCGAGGACATTCTCAATCAGGGTGCGCAGATTGACCTGTTCGGTGTCGGTGAGCGGCTTATCACCGCGAAGTCCGAGGCCGTATTCGGCGGCGTGTACAAGCTGATTGCCATTGAGGATGAGGCAGGAAACATCATCCCCAAGATCAAAATCAGCGAAAACGTCGGCAAGATCACAAATCCGCACTTCAAAAAGGTCTACCGCCTCTTTGGCAACGACACCGGCAAGGCCATCGCCGATTATCTGTGTGTCTATGACGAGACGATTGATGCCAGCCGTGATCTGGAGATTTTTGATCCGCAGGCCACGTGGAAGCGCAAAACCGTCTATAATTTCACGGCCAAGGAGCTGCTGGTGCCGATTTTCAAAAATGGCGAGCTCGTCTACAAGCTGCCGAAGCTGGATGAAATCCAGCGCTACTGCGCCGAACAGGTGGATACCCTGTGGGATGAGGTCAAACGCTTTGACAACCCGCACACCTACTATGTAGACCTGTCCCAGAAGCTCTGGAATATCAAGGACCATCTGCTGCATGAAAGCAGCGCCGGGAAATAATGCTCTCAACAAAAAAACTCCTTCACCGGCTGGCGAAGGAGTTTTTATTGTATAAAGGAAGCAGCAAATCCTGGAGCCTGCTTCTTTAGGGGATTACGGTATCGCAGCTGCGATACCGGGGGTTACGTTCAAAACAGATTACTTCTTCATGGCCAGCGCCTGCTTTGCCTTGGCGACAATGCCGTCGGCATTCACGCCGTATGCATCCAACACAGCCTGTGCCTTGCCGCTGCGGCCAAACTCATCGTTCACGCCATGGCGGACAACCGGGACCGGGTACGTTTCGCTCAGATACTCGGAAACCGCTGCGCCGAGACCGCCCAGAACGTTTGCCTCCTCGGAGGTAACGATCGCACCGGTCTCTTTCGCTGCCTTCAGAACCAGCTCCGTATCAAGGGGCTTGATGGTGTGCATATCGATCACGCGCGCGGAGACACCCTCTGCTGCAAGCTTTTCTGCCGCAGCCAGTGCCATCTGCACATTCATGCCGGTAGCAATGATGGTCACATCAGAGCCATCTTTCAGCGTGACGCCCTTGCCCAGCTCAAACTTGTAGCCAGGGATTGCATCGGTGACTGTCTCGACAGCCAGCCTGCCCAGACGCATATAGGCCGGGCCCTCATAGTTTACCAGCGCCTCAACGGCCAGACGCATCTCGTTGCCGTCGCACGGGCACAGAACCAGCATACCG
Organism: uncultured Oscillospiraceae bacterium; assembly: GCA_934636305.1. Lineage (GTDB taxonomy): Bacteria > Bacillota > Clostridia > Oscillospirales > Oscillospiraceae > CAG-170. The sequence continues at coordinate 26,236 of CAKUAM010000002.1, read as the reverse complement.
GGGATCGCGCGCATAATTGCGAAATCCTCGATGCACTGATGCGTTGCGCCGTCCTCGCCGACGGACAGGCCGCCGTGGCTGCCGACAACCTTGACATTCAGATGCGGGTAAGCAACGGTGTTGCGGACCTGCTCCCAGGCGCGGCCAGCTGCAAACATCGCAAACGTATTGACGAACGGCTTATAGCCGCACAGGCTCATGCCGGCAGCAACACCGACCATATCGCACTCGGCAATGCCCATATCGAAGAAGCGTTCCGGGCAGGCAGCCAGGAAATACTTGGACATGGTTGCGCCGGCGAGGTCCGCGTCAAAGCAGACAAGCTCCGGATATTTATCGGCCAGCGCTGCAAGCGCCTTGCCGTAAGCTTCACGGGTTGCAATTTTCTCAGCCATTTCTTAACCCTCCAGTTCCTTGATCTGCGCTTCGAGCTCCGCCTTGGCCTGGGCAAACTGCTCATCGTTCGGCGCCTTGCCGTGCCAGCCGGCGTTATTCTCCATAAAGCTGACGCCCTTGCCCTTGACCGTCTTGGCCAGGATCACCGTCGGCTGCCCCTTGGTTTCGGCTGCCTCCTTGTAGGCTGCCTCAATCTGCGTGAAATCATGACCGTCAATCTTGATGACATGGCAGCCGAACGCCTCAAACTTCTTGTCGAGGGGCTCGGTAGGCATAACGTCCTTCGTTGCGCCGTCGATCTGCAGGCCGTTGACATCCACGCAGGCGCAGAAGTTGTCGAGGTGATATTTGTTTGCGGCCATCATGGCCTCCCAGACCTGGCCCTCAGCCAGCTCGCCATCGCCCAGGATCGCATAGACGCGGTAGTTCTTCTTGCTGGTCTTGCCAGCCAGCGCCATGCCGACTGCAACGGACACGCCCTGGCCGAGAGAGCCGGTGGACATGTCAACGCCGGGGTTATAATGCATCTCCACGTGGCCGGACATATGGCCATTGATGCTGCGGAACATCTTGAGATTTTCAACCGGGAAGAAGCCGCGCAGCGCCAGCACCGGATAGACAGCGGGGGAGCAGTGGCCCTTCGACATGACGAAGCGGTCACGATCCGGATCCTGCGGGTTCTTGGGATCAACATGCATTTCAGCGAAGTACAGATACGTCAGCACGTCCATGCAGCTCAGCGAACCGCCCGGATGGCCGGACGCCGCGTCATGTACCATCTGGACGCCAAGCAGACGCGCCTTGGCAGCATTCAGCTGAAGTTCCTTCAGTTTGGATTGTTCCATATGAATTCCTTCCTTTGTTCAATAGAATGGGGTTTCCTGCGTTTGTGTGGGATTGATTTGTTTCGCAGAAAATCGCTCTTTGCTTTTTGTTGCATTCCGCCTTCTATCATACAATATTCCTATGTGATTTTCCAGTGGTAATTCTCAAAAAACACGAAAATTATTTTTTATCTGACAGCCTGCCTCTGCAGGCGCAGCAGCTGCAGTCACCTCCGCAGCTGCTGCAGCCATTTTTCCTCCGCCGGACGATCGATCGGACGGCCAGCGCAACCTGCGCTGCAAGCAGCGCGCATACAAGCGCGGTAATCAAGCCGGATATCATTATACGGTCACACCTTTCTGCCGCCTGCAGAGCAGGTGGCCGGGAACATCGAGACAGTAGATTTTCTGCCCCTGTCTGTGCTATACTATTTTACAATAAATCTTTGGGAGGCAATCACATGTACCAGAAGCGTCGCCCCAAGAGCGATCGAGAAAAATTTTACGAGGCATTTCAGAAAAAAGTCGGCTGCGGACCGGGGCAGTATCTGCGCCGCAAGCTTGCCGGCGGCATGCCGGAACAGGAGCTGCAGCCGCTTTATGACATGCTGGCCGTTGAAATTGCCATGAAGGCGCGCTGCACCGCCATCCGCTATCGCGAGCTGCAGCTGGAGGGTGCAACACAGTCTGCCGCCGAACGGCATGTCCGCCGGGCTGCCTCACATGCTGTGCCATCGTGTGCCCGCTGCGGCGCGGTCATGGTCCTGCGCACTGCACAGTCCGGCCCGCGGAAGGGGAAAAGATTCTGGGGATGCTCCAACTATCCCGCCTGCCGGTACACAAAGGAACTGGATGAAGCCACATGAAGAATTTCAAGTTTATCATCAGCTATGATGGCTCCCGCTACTACGGCTGGGAACGCCAGCCGAACCGCGAAACCATTCAGGGCAAGCTGGAGTCTGTGCTGTCCCGGATGTGTGATGCACCGGTACAGGTGATCGGCGCGGGCCGCACAGACGCCGGCGTCCACGCAAAGGCCATGACCGCCAATGCCTATATGGACACGGAGAAAACGCCGGATGAGATCCGGGATTACATGAACCATTACCTCCCGGACGATATCTGTGTGCAGGAGGCCCGCCTCGCGGCGGATCGTTTCCATGCGCGGTACCGCGCTGTCGGGAAGCTGTATACCTACACGTGCTATATTGGCGATACCAAGCCTATTTTCAACCGGAAATATGTAACCGTCCTGGATTATCAGCCGGATCTTGCCGCCATGCAGCAGGCGGCGGAATATCTGACCGGCGAGCATGATTTCAAAAGCTTCTGTGCCAACCCGCAGATGAAAAAATCCACCGTGCGGATCGTCGACTCCATTGAGATTGTCCGCCGGAAGGACTACCTCTATTTCAATTACCACGGCACGGGCTTCCTGCAGAATATGGTGCGCATTCTGACCGGAACACTTCTGGAGGTCGGACAGGGCAAGCGCACCCCGCAGAGCGTCCGCCAGACGCTTGAGGCAAAGGACCGCACACAGGCTGGCTATACCGCGCCCCCGCAGGGTCTTTGCCTCATGCGCGTGGATTACTGATTTTCCAGCTTCTGCAGCACCTCGTCATAGGCCGGCACCGAATCGGCCGCGCCATGGCGCGTGACGGCAATGGCGCTTGCCATGGACGCCAGCTGCAGCGTCCGCTCCACAGGCAGGCCATCGGCCATGCCACGGATGAAATACCCGATAAATGTGTCGCCCGCCGCCGTCGTATCCACCGCGTCCACACAATAGGCCGGGATCCGGATGCTGTCTCTGGCATTGCGGTACAGGCAGCCGGCCTTGCCCATTGTGAGCATAATGCCCGTCTGGGGGTAGCGCGCGTAGAGCGCATCGGCAATCTTTTCAAAGTTCGTCTCGCCGGACAGGCCGCCGCCCTCCACCTCATTGACAATCAGCCACGTCACCTTCTCCAGGGGATAGCTGCGGATTTCATCCTTGTAAGGTGCCGCATTGAACGCCACCCGGATGCCCTTTTCGTAGCAGCGATCAATTATATAGGGAAGCTCGTTGATCTCATTCTGCAAAACAGCGATATCCCCGGCAGAAAACTGCGCCAGCACATAATCAATATACTCGTGTGTGAACTGCTGGTTCGTGCCGCCGTAGAGAATGATGCAGTTCTGACCGGATGCATCCACCTGAATGATCGCGTGGCCATTGGCGCCCTCGCCGCAGCGGATCAGGCTGACATCCACGCCCTTTTCCTGCAGCTTCTCCTGCAGAAACTGCGCCTCTGCGCCGAGGATGCAGGCATGATACGTCTGCAGCCCCGCCTGTGCCAGCGCGACAGACTGATTCAGCCCCTTGCCGCCGCAGCCCTTTGTCAGGCTCTGGCAGGGAGCCGTCTCCCCGGGCCGGATAAAATGCTCCATTTTATACACATAATCAATGTTGGCTGAGCCGATATTGACAACCTTCATTTTGGAACCTCCATGCAGCTTTTCTGCAAATCATTATATCTCTGTACAAAAAATCTGTCAATCCGCAAACTTTTTTGCGCATTCCGCCATTGACTTTTTTTATATGCCTATGTATAATGGCCGCATAAAGGAAGAAAGGAGCCGAACCGTTATGCACAGAACTGCTGCTACTATGATGCCGATGCGCATGTGCTGCATGTGCATGACTTGCTATGCGCAGAATTCGGCTCGCTTTGTTTCATAACGATCCCATATTGGCGGATTGCCAATTTCCGGAGCTGAGAAACGATGTGAGTTTCCCGGCTCTGTTTTTTTATCGTCACATCAGCGGCCTCCGGCCGCATAAACGGAAGGAGCTTTCCCATGATCGAGCTGAAGCACCTTGGCAAAACCTATTCCTCCGCATCCGGCAGCGTAGAGGCGCTGAAGGACATCAGCCTCACCATTTCTGACGGGGAGATCTTTGGTATTATCGGCCTGTCCGGCGCCGGAAAATCCACGCTGGTCCGCTGCATCAATCTGCTCGAGCGTCCCACAAGCGGCGAGGTCTGGGTCGACGGACAAAACCTGACCGCGCTTGGCCGGAAGGAGCTCCTGCAGGTCCGTCGCCAGATCGGCATGATCTTCCAGGGATTCAACCTGCTGGAGCAGCGCACAGTCCTCCGCAATGTCTGTTTCCCGCTGGAAATCGGCGGTACGCCGAAGGCAGAGGCAAAAAAGCGCGCAGAGGAGCTGCTTGCCATCGTCGGTCTTGCCGAAAAAGCAGCCAATTATCCCTCGCAGCTGTCCGGCGGGCAGAAGCAGCGCGTGGCCATTGCGCGCGCGCTGGCCACAAATCCCAAATATCTTTTGTGTGACGAGGCAACCAGCGCCCTCGACCCCAACACAACCCGCTCCATTCTGGAGCTGCTGCGGGATATCAATAAGAAGCTCGGCATCACCATCATCGTCATCACGCACGAGATGAAGGTCATCGATCAGATCTGCGACCGCGTGGCGGTCATCGACAAGAGCCAGATTGCAGAGGAAGGCCGCGTGGCAGACGTGTTCACAAGTCCAAAATCCGCGATTGCGCGGGAGCTTGTTCTGCCGCAGGAGCGTCCAGTGCTTGACGCAACAACCGGCGGCCGCAAGCTGCGGCTCATTTTCAACGGAGAAAACACGCAGAAGCCTGTGATCTCTGAGATGATCCTGGCCTGCCGTGTCCCGGTCAACGTCCTGTTTGCCGATACGAAATCGGTCGACGGCGCGGCCTACGGCCATATGATCCTTGAGCTTCCGAAGGAGGCTCACGAAGCGGAAAAGGTCATTGCGTGGCTCAATAACAGCGGCCTTAGCTGGAAGGAGGAAGCATGATGGCAACAGAATTTTTCGTAAAGCTCTGGCAGAACCATATCATTCAGCTCGGTGTCTGGCAGACGGTCTATATGACCGCGCTGACCACGCTGTTTGCCTATCTCATTGGCCTGCCGCTGGGCGTCGTGCTGCGCATCACGGATAAAGACGGATTGTACCCCGTCAAATGGCTCAATACGATCCTCGGATTTCTTGTGAACTTCTTCCGCAGCATCCCCGCCGTCATTCTGATGGTCGCCATGATCCCGGTTGCAAGACTGCTGCTCGGCACCTCCACCGGCAACGGCGCTGTCATCGTCACGCTGATTATTGCCGCCGCGCCATATGTGGCGCGCATGGTGGAATCCTCCCTCAAGGAGGTCAATGCCGGCGTCATCGAGGCGGCACAGGCCATGGGCTGCACCAACATGCAGATTGTCTGGCACGTGCTCCTGCCGGAAGCAAAGCCGTCACTCATCTCCGGCTCTGTGATTTCCACCGTTACCATTCTCAGCTACACCGCGCTGGCTGCGACGCTGGGCGGTACGGGCCTCGGCCAGGTTGCCATCATCTACGGCCATCAGCGGAGCCAGAAGCTTGTCGTCTGGGTCTGCGTCCTGCTGATTGTTGTCATTGTCCAGGTCATTCAGATTGCCGGCACGCGCATCATGCGCAAAACCGACAAGCGTGCCCGCTGACAGGAGGCTTCCCGATGCATCTGATTTTTGAGCGCCTGCTTCGTATCAACTGGCGGTGCGGACGAATGTGCGCCTGACCACGCAAATGATCCGAACCGTTCATATATAATATATAAATAAGCAAAGGAGATTTTATTATGAAAAAGCTGATTGCACTTGTTCTCGCTGCTGTGCTGATCGTCGCCGCATTCGCCGGCTGCGCAGCCAAGAGCGCCACATCCACCGACACCGCGTCTGCTGACACGGCATCCACCGCAGCCGATACCTCCTCCGACGGTAAGCTGGAGACGCTGAAGGTCGGCGCAAGTTCCACGCCGCATGCCGAGATTCTCGAGCAGGTCAAGGATACGCTGGCTGCAGAGGGCTATGATCTGCAGATCACCATCTACGACGACTACGTGCTGCCGAACCAGTCTCTGGCGGATGGCTCGCTGGACGCCAACTACTTCCAGCATACCCCGTACCTCAACAGCTTCAACGCTGCCAACGGCACGGATCTTGTTGCCGCTGCAAAGATTCATTATGAGCCGTTCGGCCTGTATGGCAACGGCGTTGCCTCTGTGGCTGACATCGCATCTGACGCAACCATTTTGATCCCGGCCGACGACTCCAACGAGACACGCGCGCTGCTGCTGCTGGCACAGGAGGGCCTCATTGAGCTTCCGGCTGACGCATCTGCTGAAAAAGGCGTAACGACGCTCGATATTGTGGACGCAAAGGGCCACGACGTGCAGGCGCTGCAGGCCGATACCGTTCCGGCACAGCTCGCCAACTCCAACGCCGGCACCGTTGCTGTCATTAACGGCAACTATGCCCTGCAGGCTGGCCTGCATTCCTCTGACGCGCTGGCAATTGAGGATGCCTCCGGCGATGCCGCGCAGACCTATGCCAACATCATTGCCTGCCGCGCAGGTGATGAAAACAGCGCCAAGATTCAGGCGCTTATCCAGGCGCTGCAGTCTGATGCTGTGAAGGAGTACATTGAAAAAACCTACAACGGCGCAGTCATCGCCATCTTCTGAGTTTGCATAGAAAAGGGGCTGTCTCAAAATGCAAATCACAAGAGAATAGCCCCCGCAAAAAGTTAGGGCAACACCGCACAATTCGGCAAGAGGCTTCGACGAGAGATTTTGTTCCAAGATAAAGTTTGGAAAACGCAGGAATACTGTATGTATTTCAAGTTTTTCAAACTGCAAGATTGGGGCAAAAGATCCGGCGAAGGCCGCAGACGCAATTGTGCGGTGCTGCCTTAGACAAAGTCGTGAGAATCCAGTTTTTAATGGATTCTCACGACTTTTTTGTACTTTTATCCGTTTTGCTGCTGCGCCGGCTGGTTGGCTGCATCCTCCACAGCCTGAACCTCCGTTTCCTCCGGACGTTCGTCAAGTGTCAGCGTAACTTCTACCTCCGCTCCGGCACGGTAAACCGTCAGTGTCACGGTATCGCCGGCCCGCTGCTTGGAAAGCGCAGAGGCCAGCGCCGTATAAGAATTGATCGTTCTGCCCTGCAGCGAGAGAACGATATCGCCCTGCTGCAGACCGGCTGTGTCGGCGCAGCTGCCTTCCACAACGGTCACAATCTGCGCACCGACAGGCAGTCCGTATGTTTCCGCCACGCTCGCGTCCATATTCTGTACCGTTACGCCCAGATAGGCCCGGCCGCGCACGCGGCCATACTGCTGCAGATCGTACACCACGCGCATGGCATCATTGATCGGCACCGCAAAGCCGACACCCTCAATGGATGCGCCGCTTGAGCTGGAGCCGGAATACTTGGCAGTCGTAATGCCGATCACGTTGCCGTTCATATCGAACAGCGGGCCGCCGGAATTGCCGGAATTGATAGCCGCATCCGTCTGCAGCATATTGATCGGTTTGCCGTTGGTGTTGATTTCGCGGTCAAGCGCGCTCACGTATCCGGCGGTCATGGTAAATGTCAGCTCTCCGAGCGGATTGCCAATCGCCGCGACCGTCTCTCCGACCTCCAGCTGGTCGGAATCCCCGATGGTCACAGTCTGCAGGCCGGCTGCGTCAATTTTCAAAAGCGCAACCTCGCTCATGCTGTCCGCGCCAATCACGACAGCCGGGTACTCCTCCCCGGAATAGAGCTTTACCACAATCGATCCCGCGTCCGCGCTGCTGACAACGTGATTGTTCGTCACCACATAGCCATCCTGCGTCAGAACAAATCCGCTGCCCGTACAGGAGGCTGTTGCCGTCTGGCCCCAGACATTCGTTGTAACCTGCGTCGCTATGCCGCAGACTGCGCCGACATTCATCTTGTAGACGTCCTTCGGCGTGAGCGTCTTGTCGCCGGAATTGGACGGCAGCGTGTCCGGCAGCGGTACAGACTCCAGCCGGTAGGCGCCCATATCCCCAGGCTCCGCCTGGTTGGCTTCCTCGACCGTCTGCTCCGCCATAGCGCTGGCCGCCTGCTGCTTGGCAAGGTTTTTCTGTGCGATGGCATCGATCGCCTTTGTGAGCGCCGCACCGCCGACACCTGCGACAACCGCAAGCGCCACCAGCAGCGCCGCAAGCTTCAGCCCGGAATGGTGTCCCCGCTTGATCTCCTTCTGCGCGGTCTGCAGGGGAGTTTCTTCCGGCTGCTGCTCCGGTATGGGCTCAAAGCTGTAGTTCATTTTTTCATCGTAATTATCCATGCTTGCACTCCTTGGATGCTCCGGCACAGGCCGGGAAAATTGCGCCTGCCGGCGCTTAAAGAAGCTCCGGCGGCAGCTGCAGCATATGACTGACGCGCTTTAACGAGAGCCGCCGCCGCATATATGGATGGTACCGGAAGCTCAGCTGCGTAAAGTCCGCGTCGCGTCCGACCTGCTCCGGCGTGGTGCGGCAGCCCGCCCTCTGCATTGCTGCGCGGCACGCGTCCGCAGATGGAACGCTCTGCACAATCTGCCGGATCTGCGGCCACAGCTGCTCAATTTTGCGCGGGTCAATGCCGTCCGTAATGGTATCCGGCGTGTTGAGCCTGCGCACGTCCGGCGCCAGCTCCCCGTAGATGCTGTAAATCTCATCCCAGTTGCAGACCTCCGGGTGCGCCTGCACCCGCGTCAGGCCGGCAAGCTTCTGGTAATACTCCAGAATCAGCAGCGTCGTCACGCCGACATCCTCTCCGTGGAAATTCGGCGTACGGCCAGCCAGCAGATCCATACACTCCCAGAAATGGGCCATGATATGCTCCGTGCCGCTTCCCGGGCGTGAGGTCTTGGTAAAGCTCATGGCAATACCCGTCAGCAGAAGGGATTCAAAAATTGCCGCGGCGGTTTCCTCGTCACGCTTGGTGACGCGGTCAGCCATGGCAAAGATCTGATCCGCCGCTCTGCGCGTCAGTGCCGCCACACGCGCACAATAGCTTTCCCCGGTCAGCAGATTCGATACCTGCCAGTCGATGAGCGCGACATATTTGGACACCATGTCGCCGAAGCCGGCAGATTTGAGTCTGGCCGGCGCAGCGGCAAGAATTTTCGTGTCGCCGATAATAACCTCCGGGCACTTGGCCGGATAGGTAATCTTGAAGCAGCCATCGACAATGGGCGCAGAATAGGATGCAAAGCCATCCATGGACGGCGCTGTGGCAAACAGGCAGAGCGGCACATGTTTCCGCGCGCAGGCAAGGCGGCACGGATCGTGTACAGAGCCGGTTCCGACGGCCAGCACACCATCGACTGCATCGAGCTGATTTTCAATGGCCTGCACATCCTGCATGGTGGCCACGCGGATCGACGGCCAGATGTGCCGCACCAGCGTAAACTCCCGCAGTGACGGCAAAATTCCCTCCGCCGCCGCAAGCGTATGCACATCCGCAGCCAAAAGCAGCCGGCTGCCGAAACCGTTTTCCTTCAGGATCTGCCCGACCTGCGACACAAGGCCGCTGCCGATCCGGATATCCCGGATCTGGCATTCGTGCGCCTGCCCGCATGCGCACCCCCGATATTCCTCAATCAATGCATGAAAATCTGTCATAGCTGTGTTCTCCTTACGAATTTGGATTCGGGGTATCGAGCATCTGGCGGCAGGCATCAAGCACCTTTGCCGCAATCGGCACAGCGACCTGACTGCCGGAGCCGCCCTGCTCCACAAACACAACGAAGGCCAGCGGATACGCTTCATCCTGCACAAAGCCCGCGAACATGGCGTCAGCCGCGCCATTCTCCCGCTCTGCTGTGCCGGATTTGCCGCAGACGCCCAGCGTGCCGAACTGCCACGCGCCGTACTGGTTCACAACCGCGCTGCGCATCATCTCACCCAGCGCCGTACAGGTCTCTGCCGACAGAAGCCTGCCGGTCATCACGGTTTTCGCCTCATAGACGCTCTGCCCCGCACGGGAGATTTTCTCCATCAGATACGGCTCCGCCGCCTCCCCGCCGCCGGCAATCACGCCCATATAGCGCATAAACTGCAGCGCTGTCACCTGATCGGTATACTGGCCGATCCCGGCCCATGCAACGCTCCCATCGTCCGCGTCGGACAGATCCACCTTGGATCGCGCAGTATAGCCGTCGCAGTCCAGCGTCCCATCGAGTCCCAGCCGGTCACAATAACGCTGCAGCGTATTTTTCCCCACCTGCACAGCCAGATCGCCGAAGTAGACATTGCACGAATGCGCCAATGCCTGGCTCATGGTGAGCTCCCCGTGCGTGCCCATGCAGATGATCTGCTGTCCGCCGATGATCGTCTTGCCCTGGCACGTATCACGGATCGACTGCGCATCAGAGATTGTCTCCAGCGCAGCTGCCGCCGTGACCAGCTTGAAAATCGATCCCGGCGTATACGAAGCGTCAAAGAAACGGTTCACATACACACCGTCGTACGCGCCGCTCGTGTCGCCCTCAATATCCGGGATATTGTCCGGATCATAGCTCGGGCTTGTCACCGCGCAGAGGATCTCGCCCGTCTTGTAATTATAGATGCCGACCGTCCCATGATAGCTGCCCAGCGCCTGCAGCGCTGCCGCCTGCAGCGCTGCGCTGATGGTGAGGCGGGCACTGGCCTCGCCCTTTGACGCGCTGCTGAGGCCCGTGACCTTGTCATAGCCGATCATCTGCTCGGCATACACGCCAAGAAGCGGCGCACGGATATAGCCGTACCGGTCGCCCAGCAGATGCACCGTCGCCTCCCGCACCAGCGTATCGCCGCTGTAGACGCGGCCATCGGTCGTATTGAGGATCCGCACACCCGACCGGTCATAAATTTTGCCGCCGGTGAGATTGGTCCCTGTGTAGACGTGCGGGCTGCCGGAAAATGTGACCCACTTTTCTGCGTTTACCGCATATTTGACGCAGAACGCCAGCGTTCCAACTGCCAGAATGGCCGCCAGTGCCAGCGCGAACAGCGCGCGCCTGGATACCTTTTTCATCTGCGCGCCTCCTTCTGCTGCGGGCGCCAGACAACATCATCCTGCTCTGCAGCGTCCCGTTCGTTTTCCTCCTCCTGCAGCTCCTCCTCATCCTGCTCTGCCTGGATCTGCCGCACACCGCGCGGCAGACGGATGGCAAAGCTTGCATTCTGCCTGGTATCAGCAGCCTTGATGAAGGCCAACAACCCCCAGACACAGACCATGCTTGAGCCGCCGTTGGACACAAACGGGAACGTAACGCCCGTAAGCGGCAGAAAATCCGCCATACCAAACACATTGAGAATCGTCTGTGTGACCATAATCGTCACCGCTGCGCACGCGCCGATCGTATAAAAGCAGCTGCGGCCTGCCGGCGCTGCGCGCACAACGAAGCACGCCAGCACCACAATGCACGCCACCATCAGTACCGCCATAATCAGCCCCCACTCCTCGGAGACAAACGCAAAGACCAGATCTGTATCCGAGGCCGCAACATACTTGAGCCATCCACTGCCCGGCCCGAGCCCAAACAGGCCGCCCGAGGCGATGCACATCATGGAGCGCGTCTGGGAATAGCCCGTCGTCAGCGCATATTCCCACACATGCCCCCAGGCAGAAAAGCGGTTCATCGCATACGGCAGGAACCGCAGCACCAGCACACCGGCAAAGCCAGTGGCTGCAACAGCCAGCGCAATGGTTGCAAAATTGCCGGAGCGCATGAACGCGATGACAAGAAACGCCACAAAGAAAATCACAGCCGTGCCAAAATCCTTCATAAGCGCCAGGCAGCCGCAGATTGCTGCAGAATACGCAATAAACAGGATAATATTCCGCTTTGCCATGAGCCGCGACAGCGTAGACGCGCCGACATAGATAAAGCAGATTTTCACAAACTCCGACGGCTGGAACGACACAGGCCCAAGCTGGATCCAGTTGCGCGCACCGTATTTTTCCACGCCGAACACCAGGTTAAATACCAGAAGGCCCATCCCCGCGATTGCCGCCAGGTACCGGACTGTCTTGGCCCGCTCCAGATCGCGCAGCGACCAGCATACCGCCAAAAACACCGCCACACCGGCCACAATGGCCAAAAGCTCCTTCACAAGGCTTTCCGGCGCTGAGCTCGACACCACGGCAAGCCCCAGCGTACACAGGAAAAATGCCAGCGTCTCCGCCTCAAAGCCGGTCCGGCGGAAAATCCGCAGGCCAAGATACAGCGCCCACTCAAGCGCAATCAGCCCGCCGAAGGCTGTCAGCTCCAGCAGCGGATCCCCACCGCCCAGCACCAGCTGCATTGCCGTCAGAAGCTGGAACAGCGTCAGAAGCAGCAGCGTCGGCACCTGATGCACATGCAGCCCTGCACGTGTCCGCGTACCTGCCTGAATGCGCTCCTGCTCCGCCGTGATGGGCACGAGCGTAAAGTTGACGCCTCCCATCGTAATCACATCGCCGAAGCGGACAGCCGCCGTGTCGACCTGCTTCCCATCCACAAAAACGCCGGATTTCGACTGTGCATCTGAAATGGACCAGCTGCCGTCGTCATAGCGCGTCAGTACCGCATGTGTGCGGGAGATTGTCGGATAGCCCAGCTGCACATCACAGCCCGCGCCGCGCCCGACAAGACTTTCCCAATGTGTGACCGGGATATGCTCCCCATCGGGTGTCGTGAGCCAGGCCCAGACCTCCGGCTCGCGCCGGAACGTCAGCAGACTCACCGCGCAGCGGATCAGGATCCCCAGCGCCAGCACCGGAAACACATAGCACAGCCACGGCACCGGTTCCAGTTTTGAAAAAAAGGTGGTCAATGCTTCTTGCATGAAACAGCTCCAATCTTTCATGCAGGCACGCCCGCGCTTATGCGTTCGGAGCGTCCTGCTTTGCTTCGTCCGTCTGCGGCAGATCGGAAACCTGCTGGACGGAATAATATGCGTTTGTATCTGTGGTCTGCTTCTTTTTCCGCAGACGGTTGTTGACAGAATCTGAGATCAGTGTGTAAATGACCGCGAACACCGGCACGCCGAGGATCATCCCGGCAAAGCCGAACAGGCTGGCCGCCAATGTGATGGAGGTAAGTACCCAAAAGCCGGAAATACCGACTGTGTTGCCAAGGATCCTCGGGCCAATCACGTTGCCGTCCAGCTGCTGCAGGATGAACACGAAGATGACGAAATAGAACGCCTGCAGCGGGTTGACCAGCAGTATCAAAAATCCGCACGGCACTGCGCCGATGATCGGGCCGAAGAAGGGGATTACATTTGTTACGCCGACCACCGTGGCCACGAGCGCGGGATACGGCATTTTGAGCACCAGAAGGCCGATGTAGCACAGGATGCCAATGATTGCGGAGTCGACAATCTTGCCGATGACAAAGCCATTGAACACGCGGTAAATATTGCGGCCAAGATAGAACATGTAATCGGCATGCTTCGGAGAGAACACGGCGACAATCAGCTTCTTGCTCTGCGCCTGAAACGTGTCCTTGGACCACAGGATATACACCGACGCCACAAAGCCGATCAGAAAGTTCATCAGGCTCTTGACCACGGACACCACAGACGAGGTCAGCGTGCTCAGAAGCTTCTGCACATCCTGCAAAAAGGTGGTTGTGATCCAGTTGTTGATAAACTCATAGATCTTGCCAAGCGCCGTATCTACATAGCCCTGCAGCGCCGGATTATCCTCCAGGAGGTTCGTCACCCAGGTATCTATGCTGGCATAATAATTTTCCGCGTTATCCACAATGCCCACTACGCTGTCATACAGCTGCGGCAGCAGCATGGAGAAAAACGCATACAAAATCAGAGCCGCCAGAATCAGAGCCGCCACAATGCCTGTCGCGCGGCTGAGCTTTTTGATCGTCTCCGGCTTGAGCTTTGTTTTCCGTCCCAGAAGCGGGATGAGCCGCCCATCAAAAAAGCGCACGATCGGGTTGAGCAGGAAGGCAATCACAACGCCGAAAACAATCGGCTCCAGAATGGCCTGCAGCCCCTTTATCACGGAAAAGAAGCCCGGCAGATCCGTAAAAATCACCACCAGCAGGATACTGATGAAAATAACGCCCAGTGCCGTCAGGCCCCACTTCACATAGCTTCGGTTATTGCGCTGCTCCACGTCCTCACATCCCCCTCTGCGCGGCCGGCGCCGCGCTGTTCTTTTTTTTGCATACTACCATATCCCGCATCAGCCGGTCAAGCCTGCTGTGCGCGCAGCAGCCGGATCTCCGCCGCATAGCCATCCAGCTCGTTCGGCGTCTCCAGCACCATCGGCAGGCCCTGCAGCGCGGGGCAGTTGATGATGCGTACAAATGCCTCCAGGCCAAGATAGCCCTTGCCGATCTTTTCATGGCGGTCCTTATGCGCGCCAAGCGGATTTTTGCTGTCGTTGAGATGCAGCGCGCGCAGCCGGTCCAGGCCGAGCACACGGTCAAACTCCGCCAGCACGCCGTCCAGATCATGCGCAATGTCATACCCGGCGTCACTCACGTGGCACGTGTCAAGGCAGACGCCGATGGACGCGCCGTACTGGCAGCGGTCAATGATGGCGCGCAGCTCCTCAAAGCGGCTGCCGACCTCGCTGCCCTTGCCGGCCATCGTCTCCAGCAGGACCGTCGTTTTCTGGCCGGGGAACATGACCTCGTCGAGGCACGCTGCAATCTGCGCAATGCCCGTCTCAACACCCTGTCCCACATGGCTGCCCGGATGAAAATTGTAGAGATTTCCCGGGATATATTCCATCCGCTTCAGATCGTCAGCCAGCGTCTGCCGGGCAAATTCGCGCGTATGCGCATCCTTGGAGCAGGGGTTGACCGTATATGGCGCATGCGCCACAATGGGGCCAATTGTCCCGGCCTGCTGCATCGCGCAAAGCGCTGCGGCGTCCTGCTCGTCCACAGCCCTGGCTGCGCCGCCGCGCGGATTGCGCGTAAAAAACTGAAAGGTATTGGCGCCAATGTCCAGCGCGGTGCGGCCCATGGCGGCAAAGCCCTTGGCCGAGGAAAGGTGACAGCCGAGATAGAGCATATGGATCCTCCTGCATACAGCAAATAGTTTATTATATTGTATCATATCTGCAGAAAATCTGCAATTGCACTTGCTGACCGGCAGCAGATTCTGTACAATAAATGAATACCGGCAGGGGAGGGACGCAGCCATGGCAGGCACAGAAAATCAGAAGCTGAAGCTGCTGTATATCCGTGAAATTCTTGAACAGCAGTCCGACGAGCAGCACCGGCTTACCACGCAGGACATTCTTGACGCGCTTTCGCTGCGCGGTATTCAGGCAGAGCGGAAAAGCGTCATTGCCGATATTGCCGCCCTGCAGCAGTCCGGCATGGATATTGTTTCTGTCCGCGGCCAGGGCGGCGGCTACTTTCTTGCCTCGCGCCTGTTTGAGCTGCCGGAGCTGAAGCTGCTGGTCGACGCAGTGCAGGCCAGCCGGTTCCTCTCCGAGCGCAAATCCATGCAGCTCATTGAGAAGCTTTCTACCCTGACAAGCCGGCAGGAGGCCCGCAGCCTGCGCCGGCAGGTCACGGTGGCCGGACGCGTGAAAACGATGAACGAAAGCGTCTATTACTCCGTGGATATCCTGCATGACGCCATCGCGCAAAACAGCCGCGTCACGTTCCGCTATTTTGACTGGGATCTTGACGGCTCGCGCCGTTACCGCCCCGGCACCTATGAGGCCAGCCCCTATGCGCTGTGCTGGCAGGACGAAAACTATTATCTCATCGCAGGCTCTGCGCGCCACGGTCTGACGCATTACCGCGTGGACAAGATGGCACAGATCCATCTGACCGGCCAGCCGCGCCTGATGGACGCGCAGGCCCGCGCGCTCGACATGGCGCAGTACGAAAAGACCGTATTCGGCATGTTCGGCGGCCCGCAGGAGCAGGTGCGGCTGCAGTTTGCCCGCAGCCTGTCCGGCGTCGTGCGCGACCGGTTCGGCCCGGATGTGATGTGCATTCCGCACGGGGAGGATGCGTTTACCTGCACGGTGAACGTTGCCGTATCGCCCAACTTTTTCGGCTGGCTTGCCTCCTTCGGCGGCCGGGCAAGCATCCTTGGCCCCTCGCATGTGCGCGAAGCGTATCTGCAGCTTTGCCGCGCCGCCGCGGATGCCAACGAAGGACAGCCATAAGCCAAGAGGCCGCTGCATCTGGCAGCCGGCCTCTTTCTGTGCGTCGGCGATTGCAAAAAATCTGCGTATCTGATATAATAAATTGTTAAGTTATGCAGTTCGGAGGATTTTACCGTGGAACGAAAACCCATCATCATTTCTCAGCAGGAGCTTGCCCGTGAGGCAGAGATCTGCAGCGCCATCCGGGCCTACTGGGCCGCATCCGGCAGAACGCCGCGCGCGTTCGTCGACACCTACGGCTGTCAGCAGAATGAGGCCGATTCTGAGCGCATCCGCGGCATGCTGCGCGCAAGCGGCTATGAGATCGTGGACACGGAGGAAGGGGCCGACTGCATCGTCATCAACACCTGCGCTATTCGTGAGCACGCGGAAACCCGCGTCTACGGCAACGTCGGCGCGCTTGTCCACACCAAGGCCCGCCATCCAGGCCAGAAGATCTTTCTGTGCGGGTGCATGATGGGCCAGCCGCAGGTTGTCGAACGCATCAAAAACAGCTACCGCCACGTCGACGGCGTCTTTAACCCGCATGAGCTCTGGCGTTTCCCGGAGCTTCTGCAGAGTGTCCTGCGCACAAACAAGCGTATTTTTGCCGTGGAGGATTCCGCCGGCAACATCGCCGAGGGCATCCCCGTCGTCCGCTCGTCGGAGTTCAAGGCGTGGGTATCCATCATGTATGGCTGCAATAATTTCTGCTCTTACTGCATTGTACCCTATGTCCGCGGGCGGGAGCGCTCACGCCGGCCGGAGGAAATCCTGGAAGAGGTGAAGGGACTGATCGCTGCCGGCTATAAGGACATTACGCTGCTCGGCCAGAACGTCAACTCCTACGGCAAGGATCTTGGTCTTGGTGTTGATTTTGCGGATCTGATGGCCGAGATTGCGCAGCTGCCGGGTGACTTCTGGCTGCGGTTCATGACAAGCCACCCGAAGGATGCCAGCAAAAAGCTCTTTGACACAATTGCCAAATACCCGAAAATCGCCAAGCAGTTCCATTTGCCGTTCCAGTCCGGCAATGACCGGATCCTGAAGGCAATGAACCGCCGCTATACCCGCGAAGAATATCTGAAGCTGGCGCGCTACGGCCGGGAAATCATGCCGGATCTGGTGCTGACCAGCGACGTCATCGTCGGCTTCCCCGGCGAGACCGCAGAGGAATTTGAGGACACCATCAGCCTGATTGAGCAGGTGCGCTATGACGCGCTGTTTACCTTTATTTTCTCCCCGCGCGCAGGCACGCCCGCCGCAAAGATGGATGATCCCACGCCCAAGGAGGAGAAAAACCGCCGCTTTGACCGGCTGTGCGACACGCAGAACCGCATCTCGCTGGAAATTCATCAGGGCTACATCGGCAGGACTGTCCGCGTTCTTGTCGATGGCCGCGATAAGGATATGCTGACGGCCCGCACAGAGGGCGGCCGGCTCGTCCGGTTCGAAGGCGATGACAGCCTGATCGGACAGTTTATGGACGTGACGATTACGGGGTGCACAACATGGTCCCTCGTCGGAAGAAACGCGCAGGAAACGAATCCCCGCTGACGCGAAGCTTCTTATTCCTTGCGCCTTCCTTGCAGCGTTTTCAGCGTTTCTTCGGGGAACAATTCCCCACACATTGGACACTTCATTGAACCGGAGGTTTTTGATTATGGCTGAGCTCACCCCCATGATGCAGCAGTACCGCGCCGTCAAGGCACGCAACCCGGACTGCCTGCTGTTTTTCCGGTTGGGTGATTTTTATGAAATGTTCGAGGAGGATGCCCGCATTGCCTCCCGGGAGCTTGATCTGACGCTCACCTCGCGCGACCATGCCAAGGATAAAAGTGCCGAGGACAAGATCCCGATGTGCGGCGTACCGTATCATTCCTCCGAGGGCTATATCGCGCGTCTGGTCGCCAAGGGCTATAAGGTTGCCATCTGTGAGCAGATGGAGGATCCGGCGCTGGCCAAGGGACTTGTCAAGCGCGATATCATCCGCATTGTGACGCCCGGCTCCGTAACAGAAAGCTCCATGCTGGAGGAATCAAAGAACAACTACTATGCCTGCATCTACGGCGCAGCCGGCAGCTACGGCCTTTGCTTCTGCGATGTATCGACCGGCGCATTCAGTGCAACGGAAATTTCCGGTGCCGACGCCATGCAGGACGTTATGAATGAGCTTGGCAGCTTCCTGCCGTCTGAGGCGCTGCTCGGCGGCGAGGCCGCAGAAAACGAGGATCTGCGTGAGCTTCTGCGTGAGCGGTTCCACGCGTGCGTCAACATCGGCACCGACGAACAGTTTGATACCGGCGCCTGCGAAGCCGCCGTTACCGCACAGTTTAACCAGACGCCTGCTGAGCTTGGCATTGACGGCGCGCCATGTGTCGTTCTGGCAGCCGGGGCGCTGCTTCTGACGCTGCGGAACCTGCAGAAAAATGAGCTGCCGCATATCCGCGCGCTGGAATACTATGTTGCCGGGAAATTCATGCAGCTGGATCTCACTGCGCGGCGCAATCTGGAGCTTACAGAGACCATGCGCGCGAAGGAAAAGCGCGGCAGCCTGCTCTGGGTCATGGATAAAACAAAAACCGCCATGGGCGGGCGGCTGCTGCGCGCCTGGATGGAGCGGCCCCTGCTCAGTCCCGCGCAGATTACGCGGCGTCTGTCCGCTACCGAGGAGCTTGTAAAAAGGACCATCGACCGCGAGGAGCTGATTCTCAGCCTGCGGGAAATCACAGACTTTGAGCGCGCCATGACCCGCATCATGACCGGCACGGCTTCGTGCCGGGATCTTGCCGCGCTCTCGCAGGGCGCGCAGACGCTCCCCACAATCAGAGAGCGCCTTGCCGGCATGCACGCGCCGTATCTGCAGACGCTTTACGAACAGCTGGACACGCTGGCCGATCTGAAGGACAAAATTGACACAACCATTGTTGACGATCCTCCGTTCCTGCTGCGGGAGGGCGGCATGATCCGCGACGGCGCCAACAAGGAGCTGGATGATTTGCGCGCCATCCAATCCGGCGGCAAGGGCATGCTTACCCAGATTGAGGCGCGGGAAAAGGAAAAGACCGGCATCCGGAATCTTCGTGTCGGCTATAACCGTGTATTCGGCTATTATATCGAGGTTGCCAAGGGCCAGCTGAATCTGGTGCCGGACAGCTATATCCGCAAGCAGACGCTCTCAACCGGTGAGCGCTATATCACTGAGGAGCTCAAGGAGCTGGAAAGCACCATCCTGACCGCCAAGGACCGCATTGTGGCGCTGGAATACGACCTGTTTGTCGAGCTGCGGCAGTTTGTCGCCGCCCAGTCTGCCAGAGTCAAGCAGACCGCGCAGGCCATCGCGCAGCTGGACGTGCTGTGCAGCTATGCTGCGGTTGCCGTCCATAACAATTACTGCAAGCCCGAGGTTGACCTCGGCAGCACCATCTCCGTTACAGCCGGCCGCCATCCGGTCGTCGAGCAGGTGCTCAAAGATGCGCTGTTTGTTCCGAATGACACCTGCCTCGGCTCTGCAGACTGCCGTACCGCCATCATCACCGGCCCCAATATGGCCGGTAAATCGACCTATATGCGTCAGGTCGCGCTCATTGTCCTCATGGCGCAGATGGGCTCGTTTGTCCCCGCCAGCAGCGCGCAGATCGGCATTGTTGACCGGCTCTTTACGCGCATCGGCGCATCGGACGATCTGGCCTCCGGCCAGTCGACCTTCATGGTCGAGATGACCGAGGTTGCCGATATCCTCAAAAACGCAACGCCGCGCTCGCTGCTCATCCTCGACGAGATTGGCCGCGGCACCTCAACCTTTGACGGCATGGCCATCGCACGCGCCGTTCTGGAATACGTCGCCGACCGCAAGCGGCTCGGCGCCAAGACGCTTTTCGCCACGCACTATCATGAGCTGACCGAAATTGAGCGAGATCTGCCCGGCGTCAAAAATTTCTCCATCGCCGTAAAAAAACGGCAGGGCGATATGATCTTCCTGCGCAAGATTATTCCCGGCGCCGCCGACGACAGCTACGGCATTGAGGTTGCCAAACTGGCGGGCCTCCCTGACCGGCTGATCACACGCGCGCGGGAAATTCTCAAGGAGCTGGAGGGCGGCGCGCCGCAGGCCCAGCCGGTGCAGGCCGCACCCGTCAGCGATCAGCTGTCGGTGCTCGATATGCAGTCGGACGCACTTCGCCGCGCGCTCGAATCCATCACCGTGGAAACGCTCACGCCCATCGAAGCGTTAAATGAGCTGTATAAGCTCAAGCAGCTGCTGTAGAAAGGAGCTCCTCTTATGGCCCGTAAGGCACCGCATTCCGGCGTACATAGCCTGACCCGCACCGAGGCCATTCTCGGCTGGTGCTACTTGCCGGTCTATCTGATTGTCCTGAACCTGCTGCTGCAGCTCATCAACGAAAAGCTCTCACTCGGTATGACGGCGCTCACCATCAATATCGTTTATTTCGCCGTAAATGTGCTGGCCGTCGTCCTGATTTTCCGCCGGTTTCTGCGCCAATCGTTCTTTGGCGGCAGCTTCTGGGGCTTTGTCCAGGCGCTGGTGCTCGGCTTTGCCATGTATTATGCCGGCACCTGGGTCCTGCAGTTCCTGCTTTCAAAGCTTGCGCCCGGCTTTACCATCTACAACAACAATACCGTCGCCGGACTGATCTCCGCCAATACCTATGTCATGATGGCAATCACCGTTCTGGTCGCGCCCATCATTGAGGAAACGCTTGTGCGCGGTCTGGTATTCGGCTCCATCCGGCCCACCTCCCGCATGATGGCGTATCTTGTCTCCGTCATTTTATTCACGCTGATGCACAACTGGCAGTACTTCATGCTCTATCCCGCCGCCAGCGTCCTTATCAGCTGTATTCCGTATATTCCTGCCTCCATTGCACTGGCCTGGACCTATGAACGGGCCGGCACAATCTGGGCATCCATCACGCTGCACGCTGTTGTGAACGCGCTGTCTTTCGGGCTTCTGCAGCTGCAGCTCTGATCCACTTTCCTGTAGGAGGAACCCCATGCCGAAAATCATTCAACTTGATCGTCACGTCGCCGACCTCATCGCAGCCGGCGAGGTTGTGGAGCGTCCAGCGTCCGCCGTCAAGGAGCTGGTTGAAAATTCCATTGACGCAGGCGCAAAAAATGTTACAATCGAATTACAAAACGGAGGCATGACCTTCCTCCGCATCACGGACGATGGCTGCGGCATGGAGCCGGAGGACGCGCATACCGCATTTCTCCGCCATGCGACAAGCAAAATCCGCAAAAAAGAAGATCTTGCCTGCATCAGCACGCTCGGTTTCCGCGGCGAAGCACTGGCTGCCATTGCGTCCGTCTCCAAAATTGATCTTCTGACCCGCGCGCAGGGCGCTGCTGATGGCATCCGCCTGCATCTGGAGGCCGGAACCGTCCTCTCTGAGGAGCCTGCCGGCTGCCCATGCGGCACAACCATTCTGGTCCGCGAGCTGTTTTATAACACCCCGGCGCGCATGAAATTCATGAAATCCGACACCGCCGAGGCTTCCGCCGTATTCACCGTCCTGCAGCAGCAGGCGCTGGCCCACCCGGAAATTTCATTCCGGTTCATCAAGGACGGCCAGGAGCAGCTGCACACCGACGGCCAGGGTGACCGCATGGCTGCAATTTACGCCATCTACGGCCGCGAGCTTGCAAACAACATGCTCCCGGTGGACGGCAGCTGGGAAAAGCTGCACGTGCGCGGCTTTGTCACAAAGCCCACTGCTACCCGCGGCAACCGCAGCTGGCAGAGCTTTTTCGTGAACAATCGC
Organism: uncultured Oscillospiraceae bacterium; assembly: GCA_934636305.1. Taxonomy (GTDB): domain Bacteria; phylum Bacillota; class Clostridia; order Oscillospirales; family Oscillospiraceae; genus CAG-170. The sequence goes on along the minus strand of CAKUAM010000002.1, from coordinate 4,249 downwards.
TTTATCAAATCCCGGCTCCTTTCTGCCGCCGTGGAGGAGGCGTACCGCAACCAGATCATGGTGGGCCGCTTCCCGGCCTGCGTGCTGGAAATTGATATGCCCGTACAGGCCGTGGATGTGAACGTTCACCCGGCAAAGACAGAGGTTAAATTTCTCTCCGAACGGGAGGTTTTTGACGCGGTGCATTATGCCGTCTTGGCCACGCTGTCCAAGGCAGCTGGCCGCCCGGAGTGGAAGCAGGCGGGAAAGCCTGCCGCGCCTGCGCCGGCAGCACCGAAGGCCGCCGCGCAGCCAAATCCCGGCTTCTATCAGACCATGCAGGCCAACGAATACCGCCGGCAGGCGGCGCAGCACCCATCGGGCCGCGCGCCCGCCGCACCATCTCCCGCGCCTTCTGTCCGTCATCCGGCAGCGCCGGCACAGACGGTACTCGCTTCGCCGGTGCAGATCCCGGTTTCCGAGCCGCAGCAGGTCTCCATTCCTATGCCGGTGTCCGCACCGGCGCCAGATCCGTCTCCCGCTGCCGCGCCCGCACCGCAGCCCGTCCCCGCACCGAAGCCTGCCCCCGCACCGCAGCCTGCTGCGCCGGCGCAGCAGGAGCTTTCTCTGCCGGAGCAGCCGTTCCGCATCATCGGCGAGGCCATGCATACCTACATCATTGCTGAGCAGGGCGACGCGCTTTTGCTGATTGACAAGCATGCGGCGCATGAGCGCATCCGCTTCGAAGCACTCAAAAAAGAGTCCCACCCGATTATGGGGCAGCTTTTGCTTGCGCCGGTCTCCGCAGAGCTCAGCCGGGACGAGGCTGCCGCCGCGCTGGAAAACCGCGCACTGCTGGAGCGCTGCGGCTTTGAAATTGACGATTTCGGCGGGGGAGACGTCCTCATCCGGCAGATCCCGTCTGACGTGGATGCCGAGGATGCAAAGGCGCTGCTGCAGGCGCTGGCTGCTGATCTCATTGCCGGGAAAACACTTGATCCCGATGCCCTGCGTGACAATCTTCTGCACACCATTGCCTGCAAATCCGCCATCAAGGCCGGCTGGCACACCTCTGACGCAGAGCTGGAGCAGCTTGTGCGGGAGGTTCTTGGCCGCGATGATATCAAATACTGCCCGCATGGCCGGCCGGTCTGCATCACACTGACCCGCCACCAGCTGGAAAAGCAGTTCAAACGGGTATAGCGCCATGGATCCGATCATTTGTGTTGTTGGCCCGACCGCTTCGGGCAAAACGAAGCTCGCCGTTCAGCTGGCAAAGCTATATAACGGGGAGGTTGTGTCCTGCGATTCCATGCAGATCTACAGGCACATGGATATCGGCACAGCCAAGCCCACACAGGAGGAAATGGGCAGCGTTGTCCACCACATGATTGACATTGTGGAGCCTGGTGAGGATTTTTCCGTCGGAAAATATGTACAGATGGCGGACGGTTGTGTCCAGGATATCCTTTCCCGCGGGAAAACCGCCGTCATCGCCGGCGGCACCGGCCTGTATGTTGACAGCCTGATTACGGGGCGCGTCTTTGCCCCAACGCCGTCAACCGGCAAACGGGCACAGCTGGAGGCGCAGATGCGCCTGGAAGGCGGCGCAGTCATGCTGGATCGGCTGCGCGCTGTTGATCCGGACGCCGCTGCCCGGCTGCATCCGGCAGACGAAAAACGGATCATCCGCGCGCTGGAGGTGTATCAGGAGACGGGAAAGACCATCACCCAGCACAATCTGGAGACACAGAGTCTGCCGCCGCGCTATCAGCCATGCTGGATCGGTCTTGATTATATGGATCGCGCCGTGCTGTATGGCCGGATTGACCTTCGCGTCGAGCTTATGCTGCAGGCCGGACTGCTGGACGAGATCCGCAGCCTGCTCGCCCGGGGGATCTCCCCGCAGACAACCGCCATGCAGGCCATCGGCTACAAGGAGTTTTTCAGCGCCCTGGACGGCAGCCGCAGCCTGCAGGAGGCTGCAGCACTCGTGCAGCAGCGTTCCCGCAATTATGCCAAGCGCCAGCTCACCTGGTTCCGCCGCAATCCGGATATTCGCTGGCTCCGCCTTTCCGGTCAGGAATCCTTCGACGAGATTTTGGCTTCAGCTCGACAGGAAATTCCTTTTTTTGCAAGTTAGCCGTGCTACGATATGGATATCCCATTATAAAGAAGAAAAGGAGTCGGATATCCATGCAGCATACCACAGAGAACTATCAGGATACGTTTTTGAACCAGGCACGCAAGGATCGCACCCTGCTGACCGTTTTTCTGATGAACGGCTTTCAGATGCGCGGCGTGATCACGAGCTTCGATCAGTTTGTCATCGTGTTGCAGTCTGACGGCCGCCAGCAGATGATCTATAAGCACGCAGTTTCCACGATCACACCCTATATCCCTGTACACCTGACGCAGAGCCGAGTCTCCGAGTAACCGCCGGATGCTCCCCGCTGCAATGAGGAGCACTATGAAACAAGGCAAATCCTATTTCACCATCATTGTGTGGATTCTTCTGGCCGCCATTGTCTGCTACTTTGGCTACAATGTCGTCAGCAGTCTCTACGCGCCGCTTATGACCACAACTGTCACACAATACGAAGCCGGGGCGGGCTATTACGCTTCCGGCTTTGTTGTGCGCAGCGAGAAGCTTTTATATTCCGACTACAGCACCACCGTCATTAACTGTGCCGAGGGCGCGCATGTGGCTGCAGGTGATATTGTTGCCACCGGCTACCGCTCCGCCGATGCCCAGACACGGCAGACGCGGATGAACGAGCTGACCGGCCAGATTGAACAGCTGCAATACGCATGGAGCGCCGCGTCAAGCGTCTACGATCAGGCCACGCTCGACACCAGCATTGCAAATGATCTGTCGCTTCTGGCACGCTATCTGGCCCGGCGCGATATGAACTCTGTGGATGATCTTTCTCCGGAGCTCAAGGGCCTGGTCCTGCGCCGCACCAGTGACAGCGCGGACAGCGCCGCCCTGCAGACACGGATCGACAGCCTGCAGGCAGAGCTTGATACCCTGCAGTCCCAATCTTCTGGCGATACCAGCGCCATTCTGGCGGGTTCCCCGGGCACGTTCTCCGCGGCAGTTGACGGCTATGAATACGTCCTGACGCCAGAGACGCTGACTGTCATGAGTGTCTCCGACTTTGCGGCCATCAAACCGGACGAGCCGGACAGCCGCGCCATTGGCCGGCTCATTACCTCGAACACCTGGTATTATGCCTGTACAGTTCCGGCCGCTGAGCTCTCCGGTGTCTCGGAGGGGGACCGCGCAACGCTGACCTTTGCCCGCGATTTCTATCAGCCGATCTCCATGACGGTTTCTTATCTCAGCGGCAACGAGGGCGGTCTGCGGCTGCTCGTTTTGTCCACAGACCGCAACCTGCAGAATGTCACGCTCCTGCGGCAGCAGTCGGCAGAGGTCGTATTCGCCACCTATTCCGGCCTGCGTGTTCCCAAAGACGCCGTCCGTGTCGAAAATAGTCAAACGGGCGTTTATATTCTCGAAGGTACACTTGCCAAATGGAAGCCTATCACCATCCTGCATGACAACGGTGAGAGCTATGTCGTTGCGCTTGACCGCAGCTCCACGAACAACCTGTGGCCCGGTGATGAGCTCATTATCAATGCAAAAAATCTTTATGATGGAAAGGTCGTCAATTAACATGGGAACCATTGCTGAAAATATTGCGCAGATCCGCGAACAGATGAATGACGCTGCCAGAAAGGCCGGCCGCGATCCGTCGGAAATTCTCCTGTGCGCAGCAACCAAGATGAACGACGCCGACCGCGTCAAGGAGGCTGTTGCTGCGGGCGTGGACTGCTGCGGGGAAAACCGCGTACAGGAGATCCAGGCCAAGCGGCCGCTCGGCGCGTATGAGGGCAGGCCCCTGCATTTCATCGGTCGCCTGCAGACCAATAAGGTCAAATACCTGGTTGGCGTTGTCGATCTGATCGAATCCGTCGACCGGCTGGAGCTGCTCGAGTGCATCGAAAAGCAGGCCGCAAAGCTCGGCGTCGTGCAGAATATCCTTCTGGAGGTCAATATCGGCGGGGAGGAAAGCAAATCCGGCTTTACCCGGGAGCAGGCCGCCGCATTGGCCGCAAAAATGGCAGACTATCCCCATGTTTTTCTGAAGGGACTCATGGCGATTCCCCCTGTAAGCGAATATCCGGGGGAAAATTGCAGATATTTTGCCGAAATGCGCAATCTTTTTGTTGACATAAGGGCAAAAAAATACGATAATGTGTCCAT
>CAKUAM010000001.1 GCA_934636305.1 uncultured Oscillospiraceae bacterium | reverse complement strand
TGACGATGCGGTCGCCGAGCGTCATAGCCTCGACCTGGTCGTGGGTGACGTAGATGAAGGTGGTGTCGATCTTCTCACGCAGCTTGATGATCTCGGCGCGCATCTGGTTGCGGAGCTTGGCGTCGAGGTTGGACAGCGGCTCGTCCATCAGGAAGACCTTCGGGTTACGCACGATGGCGCGGCCGATGGCGACACGCTGACGCTGGCCGCCGGACAGCGCCTTCGGCTTGCGGTTGAGGTACTGGGTGATGTCGAGGATCTCAGCAGCCTCGCGGACCTTGCGGTCAATTTCAGCCTTCGGGGTTTTCTTCAGCTTCAGGGAGAAGGCCATGTTATCATAAACGGTCATGTGGGGATACAGAGCATAGTTCTGGAAAACCATGGCGATGTCGCGGTCCTTCGGGGCAACGTCGTTCATGAGTTTGCCGTCGATATACAGTTCACCCTCGGAGATTTCCTCCAGACCTGCAACCATGCGCAGCGTCGTGGATTTGCCGCAGCCGGACGGGCCGACGAGAACAATAAATTCCTTGTCTGCGATGTCGAGGTTGAACTCCTGCACAGCAACAACGCCCTTGTCGGTGATCTGAAGGTTGACCTTCTTTTCCTCAACAGGCTCGTCGCCCTTTTTCTTCTTCTTGCTCTTTTTTTCTTCGCCACTGACGAACGGGTAAATTTTCTTGACGTTTACGAGTTTTACTTCTGCCATACATTTCTGACTCTGACTGCGCTGCCTCTGCAAAACGCACTCTCACGACCGCCGGGCATGGCGGACGCATTGCGGTATGTCTCCACTATACCGCACCGGGAGTCTCCCGGAACTGGTTTTATCCTCCTTTTTTGACCGCTGGATACCATAAGTGTGGATTGGTATACACCGGCTAAGATACATCACATTATATCAGAAAAGCACGAAAAAGTCATTCGTGGATTATGCTGAATTTTTCACCGGAATTCCGGCGGATCATACAAAGAACGTGAGACATTTACTTTTGGCACGGCGGATGGTACAATAGGGCAAAATCAGCATCAGCAGGAAGGGATGGCGCATGAAGCAGACCACGCTTTGCTATCTGGAGCGGGAGGGGCAGTATCTGATGCTCCACCGCGTAAAGAAAAAGAACGATGAAAACCACGACAAATGGATCGGCATCGGCGGCAAGTTTGAGGACAAGGAGAGCCCGGAGGACTGCGTGCGGCGGGAGGTGCTGGAGGAGACCGGCCTGCAGCTGACCTCGTACCGCTACTGCGGCATCATCACGTTTGTCTCCGACCTCTGGCCGACCGAGTATATGCATTTATTTCATGCGACCGGCTTCACCGGCACGCTTAAAACGTGCGACGAGGGAGAACTTGCATGGATCGGCAAGCATGCGCTTGCAGCGCTGCAGCAGTGGGCCGGTGACCGGATTTTTCTGAAGCTGATGGACGAGCATGTGCCTTTTTTCTCCCTGAAGCTTGTTTATTGCGGGGAGATACTGACCGAAGCCGTTTTGAACGGAGAAAGGATGCAGACAGATGGATAATATTCTGATCAGTGCCTGCCTGCTGGGGGTGGCCTGCCGCTACGATGGCGCGTCCAAGCCAATTATGCAGATGGTCGCGCTCATGGATCGCTATCATCTGGTGCCGATTTGTCCGGAGCAGCTCGGCGGTCTGCCAACACCGCGGGAGCCGTCAGAGCGGCAGGCAGATGCAGTCCGGGCGAAGGAGGGCGCGGATGTGACAGCGCCGTTTGTCCGCGGCGCAGAGCAGGCGCTGCACCTGGCCAGGCTTTATGACTGTAAGGCTGCGGTGCTGAAAGAGCGCAGCCCGAGCTGCGGCAGCGGGGAGATTTACGATGGGACGTTTTCCGGGTGTCTGGTGCCGGGCGACGGCGTGACGGCAGCGCTTTTGAAGCAGAATGGCATTGCCGTATATGGGGAAAGTGAAATTGAAGAGCTGCTGTCCGCGCGTGAGACAGAGGCGCAGCCGGAGTTGGAACTTTTTTAATGCAGCGCGTTAAAAAATTCACAACTTGCCGGATGTGCAGGCATGGTTTTTTGTGCGCATCCGACGATGTTTCCGGATGGAAAATTTTTTCTCTTGAAAAAGCGGCGGAGCTGTGTTACCGTTTTCCCATCGACACAGGAAGGAGCCGGAATGATGTGTGCAGCTGCTGAAAGAACATATGCCGCTTATGCACAGGATTCCTGCGCTTCTTTTGCCTGTGCAGATCACCGTCTCGGCCTTATTATGGACGCCAGAATTCTGGCGTCCATTTTTGCGTCCATTCTTCTGGTACTGTCTGTACGAATTAGACAGCAATTGTGCCGAATCCTGACGCCAAGCTTTGTTATTGCGTATTCCGCTTCTGGCCGCGACCTCCTCACGCGGTAAACGGAATCCAATAAGAGGCTCCGCCATGGTTCGGCGGAGCCTCTTTCTTTTTGTCTTACTTGTCCTGCCCGACTGGCAGAGGCGTGGGAAATTATCACCATAAAGAAAGAGAACCCATCCTATGAACATCCTGAATTTTGTTATGGCACTCAGTCCAATCGTTGTGGTTCTGGTCGGGATTCTGGCGTTTCATCAGTCGGCAAAGCGTGTTGCGCCCATTGCGCTGGTGTGGACGCTGGTTCTGGCCTTTACATATGTATGCAGGCGTAACGACGGGCGGCGTGATGTTTGCACAGATGCATATTGACGCGGGCGCTTCGCTCGGCATGAATCCGATCACAATCTTTGCAGGACAGAATGCGGGCGCTTCGCTCGGCAATATGATCTGCCCGAACAACACGGTTGCAGCCTGTGCAACGGTCGATCAGGTCGGCAACGAGAGCCAGGTCATGCGGCTGATATCTGAAATTGAAATTCTGGAAAGGATGATTATAATGAGTAAGAAACGTGTTCTTGGTGTGATTGGTCTGGGCCATGTGGGCGCGCATGTGGCGTATTCGCTGGCGGTGCAGGGAATTGCGGATGAGCTGATCCTTGTGGATAAAAATGAGCAGAAAGTAGCCAGCGAGGTGCAGGATCTGCGCGACGCAGCGGCATATCTGCCCCACCGCGTGACGGTGCGCGCCGGCAGTTTTGCCGATCTTGGCGCGTGCGACGTGATTGTCAACAGTGTCGGCAAGATTGAGCTTCTGCGTGAGACGCATGACCGGCTGACAGAGATGGACTTTACGATTCCTGCCGTGCGCAGCTATGCAGGCGAAATCAAAAAAAGCGGCTTTGATGGCGTTCTGATCAACATCACCAATCCCTGCGATATCGTCACGCGTGAGCTTGCCCTGGGCATTGGTCTGCCGCGCGGCCGGGTGTTCGGCACGGGCACGGGGCTTGATACCTCCCGCCTTCTGAGCGCGCTGGCGCGCCAGACGGGCATTGACCATAAGTCTATCACCTGCTATATGCTCGGCGAGCACGGCAACCAGCAGTTTGCGCCCTGGTCCTGCGTCAGCTTCCGCGGCATGCCGCTGGAGCGCTGGGCAGAAAAGGACGAGCGGTTCCGCTTTGACCGCGATGCCCTGCAGAAGGAATCCATCGGCGGCGGCTGGGTGACGTTCTCCGGCAAGCTCTGTACGGAATATGGCATTGCAACCACGGCGGCGCGGATGGCGCATATCGTGCTGCATGATGAAAAGACAATCATGCCGGCCAGCGCAGAGCTGTGCGGCGAGTACGGCGAGAGCGGCCTGTTTGCCGGCGTGCCGTGTGTCATTGGTGCAAACGGCGTTGAGCAGGTTGTGGAGCTGCCGCTCACAGAGGCAGAGAAGGCAGCCTTCCACAGCTGCTGTGAAGGAATCCGCAAAAATATGGAGCATTTGAAAGAAATCTGAGGAGGATTTTGAAATGAATATCACAATTACACGTAATCCGAACCATGGTACCCTTCCCCCGTCCGACAAACTGGGCTTCGGCTCTGTCTTTACGGATCATATGTTCCTGATGGACTATACTGCGGACAAGGGCTGGCATGACGCACGCATTGTCCCCTTTGGCCCTATCAGCCTGTCCCCCGCTGCAAGCGTTCTGCATTACGGCACCGAGGTCTTTGAGGGCATGAAGGCATACCGCCGCCCGGACGGCAAGGTGCAGCTGTTCAGACCCTGGGAGAATGTGGCGCGGCTCAACCGTTCCTGCGATCGCCTGGGCCTGCCGCAGATTGACCCGGACGACGGCCTGCAGGCAATCAAAGAGCTTGTGCGTGTCGATCAGGACTGGGTTCCGTCCGATCCTGGTACATCACTGTACATCCGTCCGTTCCTGTATTCCACGGATCCGACGCTGGCACTGCATGGCGTGCATGAGGCCACGTTTGCAATCATCCTTTCCCCGTCCGGCAGCTACTTCAAAAACGGCCTGCAGCCGGTTCCCATCATGGTTGAGACCGAGGACGTGCGCGCAGTGCGCGGCGGCACCGGCGAGGCCAAGTGCGGCGGCAACTACGGCGCAGCCAACCGCGCCGGCGACCGCGCCATCGAGAAGGGCTTTTCCCAGGTTTTGTGGCTCGACGGCGTGGAGCGCAAGTATGTCGAGGAAGGCGGCGGCATGAACGTCATGTTCAAGATCAACGGCGTCGTTGTTACGCCGGCGCTGACCGGCTCCATCCTGCGCGGTGTAACCCGCCGTTCGTGCATCGAGCTGCTCAAGAGTTGGGGCATGCCGGTGGAGGAGCGTCTGCTCAGCGTGGACGAGCTGTTTGACGCGGCAGCCAAGGGCACACTGGAAGAAGCGTGGTGCGTTGGTACGGCAGCTGTCATCTCCCCGATTGGTGAGCTGAGCTGGAACGACAAGAACTATCTGGTCAACAACAACCAGATCGGCGAGCTGTCGCAGAAGCTGTATGATGAGCTGACCGGCATCCAGTGGGGCACGAAGCCCGATCCGTTCGGCTGGACGTGCGAAATCTGAAGCTGAGAGCGGACATGAGACTGTCAGAAAACTACGAAAAGGAGTTGAAAGACAGAGCAGCAGGGGAAGCGTGAAAGGGGTAAAGAGCCCCCTTGCGTTCAATCAACCGTGGTTTTTCAAACTTTTTCAAGGTTCGAAAAACTGTCTCAGCGGGGCAAAAAAACTTTTTCGACACGCAAATGAACCGCAGGCCGTAGGTCTGCGGTTCATTTGCGTTGACAGCCGATTGACTGTATGATACGATATTTTAGAAATTTTGTTCGCAATAAGAGGAGAGAACACGGATGGATCTGCTGGAGGGACTGAACGAGGCGCAGCGGCAGGCTGTTTTAGCGACAGAGGGCTACGTGCGCGTGATCGCCGGGGCAGGCTCCGGCAAGACGCGGGCGCTGGCACGGCGGTTTGCGTATCTGGTTCTGGAGCTTGGAATCCTGCCGGGAAACCTGCTTTGTGTGACGTTTACCAATAAGGCCACCAATGAGATGCGGCAGCGTATTCACGCGCTGACCGGCGACAACGACACCGGCTATGTCAACACCTTCCATGGCTTCTGTGTGTCCATTCTGCAGGAGGACAGTCATGCGGTTGGCTATCCCAAGAGCTTTCTGGTGCTGGACAACAGCGATATTGATGCGATGCTGCAGATTGTGTACGAGGAGCGTGGGCTGACGCTGCGGGACATGACCTTTTCCCATGCGCGCGACAGAATTGAGATGCTGAAGCTCAAGGCGCGGCCGGACTATTACGAGGATATGCTGGCGCTGCCGCTGGAGACGCTGCGGGAAAAATATCTGCAGGCGCAGAGCGTCCAGGACATCATTTTCTATGGATATCTGTATCAGCAGAAGAAGTGCTTTGGTCTGGATTATAACGACCTGATAAAATTTTCACTTTATATCTTCAAAACGCATGAGGATATCCGGCTGAAATGGCAGAAACGGCTGGAGTATATCATGATCGATGAATTTCAGGATATAGATGAGCCGCAGTATGAGCTGATGCAGGTGCTGTGCGGATACCATCAGAATCTGTTTATCGTCGGCGACCCGGATCAGACCATCTATACCTGGCGCGGCGCCGATGTGCGGTATCTGCTGGAGTTTGACCGGGCCTACCCCGGGACAAAGACCATCCTGATGATGGAGAACTACCGCTCCACGCCGCAGATCCTTGCGGTCTGCAACAGTCTGATTGAAAAGAATCGGAACCGGATCAAAAAGGATCTGATTCCCATGCGGCCGGACGGCGGGCCTGTCCTTTGCCACCACGCGGCCAACAGTGAATACGAGGCGCGCTGGATTGCAGAGCAGATCACGCAGCTGCATGAGGCCGGAACAGACTACCGGGATATGGCGATCTTGTACCGCGCGCATTATATTACCCGCGGGATTGAGGAGAGTCTGCTCAAGAGCAAAATCCCCTACACCATCTACAGCGGCGTGCAGTTCTTTGCCAGAGCGGAGATCAAGGATGCACTGAGCTATCTGCGTCTGATTGCCTACCGGGATGATCTGTCGTTCCTGCGTGTTGCAAATGTGCCGAAGCGCAATCTCGGTGAGCGCCGCATGGCGTTTTTGAAGGAGTATGCCGCGCAGAATGGGTGCACGCTGTTTGAGGCGCTGCGCCGGAATCTGGACGGGGAACTGCTGCGCGGCACGAAGGGCGGAAAGCTTGTGGCACTGATCGGGCAGTTTGCCGCAACGTATGCGCAGCAGCCGGTATCGGAGCTGCTGGCGCAGGTGTTGGAGCAGAGCGGGTATGAGGCGATGCTCCGCACAGAGGGCAGCCAGATGCGGCTGGATAATCTGGCGGAGCTCAAGCAGTCGATCTATACCTATGAGACAACCTGCGGCGAGGAATGCACGCTGGAGCATTATCTGGCCCACGTGGCGCTGTTTACCAATGCGGATGTTGACGATCCGCGCGATCAGGTCCGGCTTATGACGGTTCACAGTGCGAAGGGCCTGGAGTTTCCGCATGTCTTTTTGTGCGCGATGAATGAGGGCATTTTCCCGTCAAAAAAGACGCGGACGCTGCCCGGCATGGAGGAAGAACGCCGGCTGTGCTTTGTGGCAATGACGCGCGCGCAGAAGGCGCTGTATCTGTCCGAGGCAGAGGGGCGGAATCTTGACGGCAGCCCGCGGTACCCGTCGCGGTTCCTGCTGGATGTGGATTCGTCGCTTCTTGCCTTCACGCAGACGCCCCGGGAGGAGCTTATCCGGCAGGCACGCGAGTATATTGGCTTTTCCGCCCGGTTTCTGGATGAGGCGGCGTGTGCCAAGGGCTTTGCGCCCGGCACACGCGTGCGCCACGCTGTGTTTGGCGATGGAACTGCGCTGGAGCTCGATGAGACAGGACAGGCACAGCTGGTACAGTTTGATGCCATGCAGACGCCGCGCGCGATTTCTCTGCGCGCAAAGCTGGAAAAGCTGTGATAGGAAAAACCACAGGCCGCTGCCACTTGTGCTCTGTCAGGCAGCAAATTCCGGCGGCGTGTCAGAACGAGCCACTGCAGGCAATGTCCATGATCCTCTGTGTTTGCTTCTTCTTTTCCACCCAGCGACTATGTCGCTGGGTGGTTCATTGAAATGTTTCCGACGGCCCCATCTTTTCCGTCTTGCCGGAAAAGATGGGGGAGAAAAGGGGCGCCAGGTTACGTTTGGTGCCTGCCGCCTCTGAATTTAGGCAAGAAACAAACTGGCTAGAACTCATATCGCACCAAGTCACCTTACCGGAGTCTGACTGCGCGCCGCCCGTCATCTCGGCATCAAATATGATGGCAGTTGCAGTTTCATAGGTGCAGAAAATCCGTACTGCCAACAAAGTTTGTCAGGCAGTACGGATTCGCCTAAGTCTTTCAGGCAGCGCGGGAAAGATCCAAGAAAACCAAAGTATGGTCCGTTCTTCACCGTTTGGGGAGGCAAAAAAGAAAATGTTGAGAAATACGGCCCCTATGAGGAGCGTCTTTAAGCAAATGTTTGTATGTGAGGTTCCGGCTTCTGATAGACTGCCAGCAGAAATTCCGTTGTAACAGTCAGCTGGTTGACAGCGTCCAGCTTTTTCTGATCCTCCGCACCGGTTTTATAATAGTAGGGCGTCATTTCAAAAAGCGCCTGCACGGCGTCATGTGTCGGCAGCAGGATGGATTTGCGCAGCTGCTGCTCCTGTACAAGAGAAAATCCCTCCGCGTCAAGCAGTGTGGGCGGGTTTTCATACGGTGTGTCATAGACCGCAGCCTTCAGCTCCCACAGGTGCCGTTCCATCGGCACAACGCGAAGAAGATATCCGCCCGCGCGCAGCACGCGGTGAAATTCCGCCGGCATGAACGGGGAGAAAATATTGACAATCAGATCTGCGCTGCCGTCGGAAAGCGGTATACTCGCCGTGCTGGCCACACAGATGCAGCCGTCGGGCAGTGCTCTGGCTGCGCGCCTGGCTGCGTCGGCGGAAATGTCCAGCCCGATCATCTCAGGCCTGCGTCCCATGGCACAAAGCGTGTCGTACAGACGGCGGGTATAGGCACCCTCCCCGCAGCCGGCATCGACAATTGCCGCATGCTGCGGCGTATATTCGCCGGCCAATTGACAGACCGCCTCCATGAGATGATCATAATAGCCGCCGGATAAGAATGCCGTCCGTGCGGCCACCATGCGCTTGTCGTCGCCGTGGCGTTTGCCGGATGGCGAGGGGGGCAGCAGATTGACATAGCCGCTGCGCGCGATGTCATAGCTGTGGTTATTTTCACAGCGGAATGCCGCCTGTGCGCGCCGCAGGGGCTTTCGGCATATGGGACAGATCAGTTCAAGCATATTGCGTCCTCCTGTTTCAGTTATTATAGCGTGCGGCGGCGATGCTTGCAAAGAAAATCTTGGGATCGGCTGTAAAACGTGTTGAATTTATGACCGAATCTGTTATAATTTTCGCAGAAGTGCGCATGAGGCGCACGCAGAGAGAAGCGGAGGAAAACTATGAAAAAGCATCGCGCCCTTTGGGTGATTCTGATTGTGGTTGCCGTGCTGGCTGCGGCCGCAGCCGGCGGCTGGTTCTGGCTGCAGTCGCAGACCGGAAGCGCCGAGCAGCTGCATGCGCAGGTCTATGCGCAGTACAAAAGCATGCTCGACGGCATCGGCAGCGCGTCGCTGACGGTGACAGAAAACGGCGCGCAGATCGGCAGCTATGATCTGCAGACGCTTGGCCTGCAGCAGAGCATGCTGGATCGGGCCACGGCGCAGTTCACGCAGGAGGATCGGCTGACACCGGCGGATTTTGCTGCGCTGCCGATCAAAAGCCGGCTGGAATGGGGGAAGAAAAGCCATCCGTCGCCTGCGGCGGTGGCGCCGGAGCTGGACACGATGGATCTGCGCGCGGTGCTGGCGGATCTGCAGCGCGTGCACCGGACGGCATCTGCGGATGCGTATATTGAGCTGGCAGACGGCGTCTATAGCGTTCACCCGGAAGTGATGGGCGATGAGCTCAATGAGCAGACCATCCTGCAGGGTCTGCAGGATGCGGTGGCCGGGATGACGGCGACGGGCTCCGGCGTGCCGGACGCATCGTTTGAGCTGACCTCGGTGGACTGCTATCTGCGGCCGGCTGTCACGACCGATACGCTGACCGACACGCCGGACAGCCTGTTCCGGAAGGAACTGGCGGAGCTGGAGATCAAGGTTACCTTCAATGCCGACGATGCGGGCCTGCTGCCGACCGGGGAGGAGACGCTCACCAGTAAGGAGCTTGCCTCGCTTGTCGATTTGGATGCAGACGGCGCCATCGTGATCCGCGAGGATGAGCTGGCACAGACAGTTTCGCAGTGGGCGACAAAATACAATAAATATGATGCGCCGTTCATTTTTGATTCCTGGGTCAAGGGTATGACGGCGGTTGACTTTGTAAGGTGCAACTATCTGGTCGATGCGCAGCGCGTCCTGGAGCAGGTCAAGGCGCAGATTCTGACCATGCAGTCCGGCGAGGTGGATGCGCAGGCCACATGCTATGATAAAGAGGGCAAGCCGTTCTCGCTGGGGCAGAGCTATGTCGAGGTTGATTTTGATAACCAGCAGATGACGTTTATCAAGGATGGCCGTCTCGTTGTCAATACGAACGTGGTGACAGGCGCACTCAACGGTCACCAGACGCCGACGGGCCTCTATGAGGCGCATGGCAAGGAGCACGATGTCTGGCTGCAGGGCGACGATTACCTGGTGTTCGTCAAATACTGGGTCAGCGTTGTGGGCGACCTCATCGGCCTGCATGACGCGTCATGGCGGTCAAATTTCGGTGCAAGCTTCTATGTATACGGCGGCTCGCACGGCTGTGTCAATACGCCGGAGGAGGCCATGGCAATGATCTGGAATCTTGTCGAGGATGGAACGCCGGTCATTATGCATGGTCAGAACAAGTGGTATGAGCCGGCCAACGGCAATCCGTATGAGACGAAAGAGCCGGTGCGCGGCACAACGTCGGATGTGCAGGTGGAGTCCGGCACACGTGTGCTGACGCCGGGCAGCGACCGGATTGAGATCCAGCCGGAGGATGTTGTCCCGTTTGAGCTTCCGGCGCAGACGGACGAAACGGCGGATAAGGCCAGCGCGGCCACAAGACCTGCAACCTGACATCAGTCCCACGACATCCGCAGAGCGTGCCCCTGCGGATGTCGGTCTGTCTGCAGAAAAAAGCCCACCGCAGAAGCCTTCCTTCAGCGGTGGGTACAGGCCTACTATAGCATAGGGACGGCGGGGATGCAAGAAAAAGTTATTGTGCGAAAAAACTTTCGGATACTTCCACAACAAACGGAGATTTGCCGCTTTTTATCTTCGTAATAGTTTCGTTCTTGACGCATCTGCCCGGCAGGGGTAAAATACGATGCGTATTTATTTTTTCGATCACGGAATGGACGATTATAGAGGAGGACGCCAATATGAGTGAATCTGTCAATATTCCTTCGCTGTTCGGCAGCATGGTATTTAATGAAGCGACTATGGCGCAGTATGTGACGGCCAGCGCGCTGGCCGCCTGGAAGCAGTGCCTGGACAACGATCAGCCGCTTCCGCTGGAGGTGGCCAATGAGATTGCCGGCGGCATGAAGCAGTGGGCGCTGGAGCATGGTGCAACGCACTTTACACACTGGTTCCAGCCGCTCAATGGCGTCACGGCAGAAAAGCATGACAGCTTTATCTGCCCGATCCCCGGCGGAAAAATAGCCATGGAGTTTTCCGGCAAGGAGCTTGTCCGCGGCGAGCCGGACGCGTCCAGCTTTCCCTCCGGCGGTCTGCGCGCAACGTTTGAGGCCAGAGGCTACAGCGCGTGGGACCCGACGTCCTTTGCCTTTATCAAGGACGGCAGCCTCTGCATCCCGACGGTATTCTGTTCCTACAGCGGCGATGCCCTTGACAAAAAGACGCCGCTGCTGCGCTCCATGGAGGCGGTCAGCCGCGAGGCTGTGCGAATCCTTCGCCTGTTCGGCGATGAAAAGACGCAGCGCGTGACGCCGCAGGCCGGCGCGGAGCAGGAATACTTCCTCATTGATAAGGAGCTCTATGAAAAGCGCGAGGATCTGCGCTTCTGCGGCCGCACGCTCTTTGGGGCCAAGCCGCCGAAGGGGCAGGAGCTTGATGACCACTATTTTGGCGTGATCCGCCCGCGCGTGGCGGAGTTCATGCAGGATCTCGATCAGGAGCTGTGGAAGCTTGGCGTGCTGAGCAAGACCAAGCACAACGAGGTTGCTCCCTCCCAGCATGAGATGGCGCCGGTCTATTGTGACTGCAACGCGGCCAACGATCAGAACCAGCTGACCATGGAGGTCATGAAGAAGGTCGCCGACCGGCATGGCCTTGTCTGCCTGCTGCATGAGAAACCGTTTGCCGGTGTGAACGGCTCCGGCAAGCACAACAACTGGTCGCTTGCCACCGACACAGGAAAGAACCTGTTCTCCCCGGGCAAAACACCCAGCCAGAATGCACAGTTTTTGCTGTTCCTGGCGGCGTTTGTCTCCGGCGTTGATGAGTATCAGGAGCTTTTGCGCTGCACGGTCTCTTTTGCCGGCAATGATCACCGGCTCGGCGCGCAGGAGGCGCCCCCCGCTATTTTGTCTGTCTATCTTGGCACCGAGCTGGAGGCAATCATCGATTCCATTGTTTCCTCGCAGGACTATACGGAGCGCAGCCGCCAGCAGCTGCGCATCGGCGTCGACGTACTGCCGACCATCCCGCAGGACACAACCGACCGCAACCGTACCTCACCGCTGGCGTTTACGGGCAATAAATTTGAATTCCGGATGCTGGGATCGAGCCAGTCGATCGCCGGGCCCAACACCATCCTCAATACGATTATGGCGGACCGTCTGGAACGGTACGCAGACCGGCTGAGCACGGCGTCGGATTTCCAGCAGGCGCTCGATGAGCTGCTGCGGGAGGAATTTATCAAGCACCGCCGCATCATTTTCGGCGGCAACGGCTATGACGAGGCGTGGAAGGAAGAAGCCAAGCGCCGCGGGCTGGCCAATCTGGAAAATACCGCGCAGGCGCTGCCGGCGTATATCCTGCCGAAAAATGTGGAGCTTATGACGCGCCACGGTGTCTACAGCACAAGCGAAATGATGGCGCGTCATGAGATCCACATGGAAAAATACTGCAAGATCATCTCCATTGAGGCCGAAACGCTTGTCGATATGGTGCAGCACAGCATCCTGCATGCCGCCTCGCGCTATGAGGGCGTTCTGTGCCAGACCATTCTGCAGAAAAAACAGGCGCTGCCCAATGCCGACTGCCGCGTGGAGATGGCGCTGGCGGAGAGTATTCTGTCGCTTAATGAGACGCTGCTTGATGATACGGTCGCGCTCAAGACCGCGCTGGAAACGGTACCGGAGGGAGATGGCGCGCATCTGGTTGCCTATTACCATGATACCATTGTTTCCCTGATGGGCAAGGTCCGGGCGTCTGTCGATAAGCTGGAGACGCTGGTGGCCGGCGATTACTGGCCGTACCCGCGCTATACAGAGCTTCTGTTTTCTGTTTAATCTCACGTTGGAGGCAGCATGATGAAATATATTTTTATTACCGGCGGCGTTGTCTCGGGCCTTGGCAAGGGCATCTGCGCCGCATCGCTCGGCAGACTGCTCAAGCAGCGCGGCCTGCGCGTCCAGAACCAGAAGTTTGACCCGTATCTGAATGTCGATCCCGGTACGATGAGCCCGTACCAGCACGGGGAGGTCTTTGTCACAGACGACGGCGCAGAGACGGATCTCGATCTTGGCCATTATGAGCGCTTCACCGATGAAAGCCTCACGGCGGGCTGCTCAGTATCGGCAGGCAAGATTTATTGGAACGTGCTCTGCCGGGAGCGTGAGGGCGGGTACCTGGGCCGTACGGTGCAGATCATCCCGCACATTACCGACGAGATCAAATCACACGTCTATCAGATGGACGACGGGAAAACCGATGTGCTGATTACCGAGATCGGCGGCACGGTCGGCGATATTGAGTCCCAGCCGTTTCTGGAGGCAATCCGGCAGGTGGCGGCTGAGCAGGGCAAAAAGAATGTGCTGTTCATCCACGTGCCGATGATTGTGGAGATTCCGGGCTCCGGGGAGCTCAAGAGCAAGCCGACGCAGCATTCGGTCAAGGAGCTTTTGTCTATCGGCATTCAGCCGGACATCCTTGTCTGCCGGACGAACCAGCCCATGACGGAGGAAATCTGCCGGAAAATTGCGCTATTCTGCAATATGGAGCCGGACTGCGTGATTCCGAACACCACGGCCTCGACCCTCTATGAGGTGCCGCTGCTGCTGGAGCGGGAGGGGCTTGCACATGTGGTCTGCCGCAAGCTGGAGCTTGCCTGCGGGGAGCCTGATCTGACCGAGTGGAGCGCGATGGTCAGCCGGATCAAGGCTGCCAGCCGCCATGTGACCATTGCGCTGGTCGGAAAATATACCGAGCTGCATGACGCGTATTTGTCCGTGGAGGAATCGCTGTTCCACGCCGGGACGGCCAACGACGTCATTGTGGATATCCGGTGGGTCGACTCTGCGCAGCTGCGTGAGCAAAATGTGGAGGCCATGCTTGGCGGCTGCGCCGGCATTCTGGTGCCGGGCGGCTTCGGCGACCGCGGCATCGAGGGCATGATCGTGGCGGCGCAGTATGCCCGCACGCATCAGATCCCCTATTTCGGCATCTGCCTCGGCATGCAGATTGCCGTGATTGAGTTTGCCCGCCACGTACTTGGCTGGGAGGATGCGCATTCGTCCGAATTTGACGAGTTCACCAAGCATCCGGTGATTGACATCATGCCGGAGCAGAAGGCCATCACCCAGAAGGGCGGCACCATGCGCCTCGGCGCATATCCGTGCGTACTGTCGGAGGGCAGCCGCGCGGCGGAGCTCTATGGAAAGCAGGAAATTTCAGAGCGCCATCGCCACCGCTATGAGTTCTGCAATGAGTTCCGCGACGATTTCGTCGCGGCGGGGCTTGTGCCGACGGGCCTGTCCCCGAACGGCCATCTGGTCGAAATTGTAGAGCTGCTGACGCATCCGTGGTTCGTTGCCTGCCAGTTCCATCCGGAGTTCAAGAGCCGGCCGAACCGTCCGCATCCGCTGTTCTTCGGTTTTGTCCGGGCTGCTGCAGAAACATTGTAAGCATGAGGGCTGCTGCCAGACTGGGCAGCAGCCCTCATTTGTCTGAATTTCAGAAAAATATACAGTTTGTTGATAATTTGGACAAAAAGTGTGATATGATAAATTCCGACATTTCTGATAAATGGAGGACGACATCTTGGCCGCGTCATTCCTGAAACGAAAACCGAAGCTCCCGGCACAGCCGCAGCGGCAGCCGGTCGCAGTGGCGGAGACGGATCCCATGCAGGGACTGAGTGCGCAGCAGGCGCAGCAGCGCCTGGACGCTGGATGGGGCAATCTGCCGGTTGCCTCGCCGGGCGATTCTGTAAAGCAGATCCTCGCAAAAAATATCTTTACGTACTTCAATTTTATATTCTTTTTCCTTGCCATCTGCGTGATTGCAGTGCGGCAGTGGCTGAATCTGACGTTCCTTGGTCCGGTTTTCTGCAATATGTTCATCGGGATCCTTCAGGATCTGCGGGCAAAGAAGAAAATTGACAATCTGAAAATCATGTCTGCGCCAAAGTGTACGGCCGTGCGTGACGGACAGGAGCTTGCGCTCGACAGCGCGGCGCTGGTGCGCGACGATGTGGTGATCTTTGGCGCGGGGGACCAGATTTGCGCGGATGCGGTGGTCCTTTGCGGCGAGTGCCGGGTGAATGAGGCGCTTGTGACCGGCGAAGCCGACGAGATTATCAGGAACCCCGGGGAGCAGCTGCTGTCCGGCAGCTTCGTCGTGAGCGGCAGCTGCCGCGCGCGGCTGACGGCGGTCGGCGCGGATAGCTTTGCTTCGCGTCTGACGATTGAGGCGAAGCAGACCGGCTCGAAGCCGCAGTCGGAGATGATGCGCTCGCTGACGAACCTGATCAAGTGGATCGGATTTATCGTGATTCCCCTGGGCGCGATCATGTTTATCAAGGAATACCTCTGGCTGGGGAATACGGCTGCCCGGGCCGTTACCTCGACGGTTGGCTCGATTGTCGGCATGATCCCGGAGGGACTGTATCTGCTGACAAGCCTTGCGCTTGTGGCAAGCGTCATCCGCCTTGCGAACCGGCGGACGCTGGTGCAGGATATGGGCTGCATTGAGACGCTGGCGCGCGTCGACACGCTCTGCGTGGATAAGACCGGCACAATCACGGAAGCCGGGATGGAGGTCGACGGTGTGCAGTGTCTGCAGCCGGAGCGGTATATAGAGAGCGATATCCGGCTGATTATGACAGACTATGCAGCCGCTATGCAGAAGGACAATGAGACGATGGCCGCAATCAAGCGGTATTTTTCCGGAGAGGTCCATCAGACGGCCCTTGCGGCCATGCCGTTCAGCTCGGCAAAGAAATACGGCGGCGTTTCGTTCCACGAGGATGAGACGTATCTGCTCGGTGCGCCGGATATTCTGCTGGCCCACTGCCCGGAGAAGGAGCAGTATCTTTCCGCGGTGCAGGCGCATGCCGCCAAGGGCTGCCGCGTGCTGCTGCTGGCGCTGTATGACGGCAATTTGTCAGATGAAGCACCAACGGCGGGGCTTTTGCCGCTGGCGCTGATTCTCCTGTCGAACCGCATCCGGCCTGAAGCGCCGGAGACCTTCTCTTATTTTGCAGCGCAGGGTGTCAAAACGAAGGTCATTTCCGGCGACAATCCCCTGACAGTCGCGGAGGTGGCGCGCCGTGCCGGGATCCCGGATGCCGACCAGTATGTCGACGCGCGGACGCTCAAAACAGACGAGCAGCTGGCGCGCGCGGCGGAGGAAAAGACGATCTTTGGCCGCGTAACGCCGGATCAGAAGAAAAAGCTGGTGCGGGCAATGAAGGCGGCCGGTCACACCGTTGCCATGACAGGTGACGGCGTCAACGATGTATTGGCGCTGCGTGAGGCGGATTGCTCGATTGCCATGGCCTCCGGCAGCGGCGTGGCGTGCCAGGCGTCGCATATTGTGCTTCTGGATTCGCAGTTTTCGGCCATGCCGTCCGTGGTGGCGGAGGGCCGCCGTGTCATCAACAACATCGAACGCAGCGCGGCACTGTATCTTGTCAAGAATATTTTTACGTTTGTGCTTGCCGTCATCACGCTGATCTTTACGCTGCCGTATCCATATACACCGGCGCAGCTGAGTCTTGTCAACGCGCTGACGATCGGCATCCCGTCCTTTGTGCTCGCCATGGAGCCGAATGAAAACCGCATCAGCGGGAAATTTATGCGCAATGTGGTGTTCCGGGCGCTGCCGGCGGCGTTGTCTGATATTATTCTTGTCGTGGGCGTGATGCTGTTCTATCTCGCCTTCCACATCAGCGATACCATGCTCAGTACCATTTGTACCGGCATTATGGGCATTGTGGGCCTTATGATGGTCTGTCAGACCTCGCGCCCGTTCAATACGCTGCGCAAGATCATGATGGTGGGGCTGTGCGCGGCATTCGGATATTGCTATTTCTTCCTGCCGCAGCTGTTCACGCTCAGTAAGCTTGACAAGCCGAGCCTGCTGATTCTGGTGGTGCTTGGGCTTCTGGCGTTCTCGGTGATGTTTGCCTGCCGGAAGGCGCTCCGGCAGATCCAGACGCGTCTGGCACACGGGATTTTCCCGCCGAAAAAGAAATAAATCTGCAAAACCTGCAGATACTACCGTCAGACGGCAGCTGCCGTCTGACGGTTATTTTTTCGGGGAGGATATCATGCAGTATCATGTTGACGCGGAGGCCTGCATTGGCTGCGGCCTGTGCGCGGAGCTTTGTCCGGCAGTATTCTATCTGAACGAGGACGGTATTGCAGAGGCAAGACAGGCAGCGGATCCTGCCGCGCAGGAGGCCAGGGACAGCTGCCCGACCGGGGCAATCGAGGAAGGCTGACAAAAGACCGGAAATCTGCTATACTGACTGCATCCGACAAAGGAGGATGCAGCGTATGGCAGAACGATTTGTGGCATTTGATGTGGAGACGCCCAACGCACAGAACCGGCGCATGAGCGCCATTGGTGTGAGCGTCATTGAGCATGGGGAGATTATCCGGGATTTTTATACCCTTGTCGACCCGGAGACGCATTTTGATCCATTCAATATCGCACTGACCGGAATCACACCGGAGATGGAGCGCGGCCAGCCGACATTTGCGGCGCTGTGGCAGCTGCTGGAGCCGATGTTTACCGGCAGCGTGCTTGTAGCGCACAATGCGCCGTTTGATCTGCGCGTGCTGGCCAGCTGCCTGCACGATTACCGGATTGACTGGCAGCCTGAGGCGGCGTATGTGTGTACCTGCCAGATGGGGCGGCGGGCCTATCCGGAGCTGCCGAATCACAAGCTCAACACCCTGTGTGACCATCTGCAGCTGGAGCTTGACCACCATCACGCGGGCAGCGACAGCCGCGCCTGCGCGCTGCTGCTGCTTGATTACATGCATAGGGGACTTCAGCCGGAGCAGTTTCTGCGCAGCTACCGTTTTGCAGAGCGCAGAACCGTGCCCTGCGGCGGGTACGGACAGGGCTACAGGCGCAGCTGATGGCTGCGCCTGATTTTTTTAAAAAGGAGCTTGACAAATACCGGGCGGGGGTATACAATCAAAATACCCAACAGGGGTATATGAGGAGGAGACATTATGGCAGAACCGCATCGCTGTGCCTGCTGCGAAAAGCACACCGCCCGCGCGGAGGAGCAGCGGAAAAAGCTGCTCAACCGTCTGCGCCGCATTGAGGGGCAGGTGCGCGGGCTGCAGAACATGGTGGAAAATGACGCCTATTGCAACGATATCCTGACGCAGTCGGCGGCGGTCAACGCGGCAATCAACGCATTCAACCGTGAGCTGCTGGATGCGCATCTGCGCACCTGTGTCAAACGTGACCTGCAGGATGGACACGAGGAGATCATTGATGAGCTGCTTGGGACGCTGCAGAAGCTGATGAAGTGATTTTTCCCAAGGAGGGATAGTAGATATGCAGCAATTTACTGTGACCGGAATGCACTGCGCGGCATGCAGTGCCAGTGTGGAAAAGGCAGTCAAAAAGATTCCGGGCGTTGAATCCTGCGTGGTGAGCCTTTTGACAAACTCCATGGGTGTCGAGGGAACAGCGGACGCAGCCGCCATTGTCAAGGCTGTGGAGGACGCGGGCTACGGCGCGAGTCTGCGTGGCGCAGAGGCAGCGCCGTCGGCGGCCAGCGCGGCTGACGCCCTGGCGGACCATCAGACGCCGCACCTGAAAAAGCGGCTGATTGCGTCTGTGGTATTTTTGCTGATCCTGATGTATTTTTCCATGGGGCATATGATGTGGGGCTGGCCGCTGCCGAGCTGGTTTGACGGCAACCATATTGCTATGGGGCTTGTACAGCTGCTGCTGGCCGGAATCATTATGGTCATCAATCAGGAGTTCTTTGTGAGCGGGACCAAGAGCCTGCTGCGCGGCTCCCCCAATATGGATACGCTCGTCGCGCTCGGCTCGGCGGCATCGTTCGGATGGAGCGTGTACGCGCTGTTTGCCATGACCAACGCGCAGCTGCACAGCGGCAGCGAAGCGGCGATGGCATATATGGACGAGTTCTATTTTGAGTCTGCGGCCATGATTCTGACGCTCATTACTGTCGGCAAGTTGCTTGAGGCGCGCTCCAAGGGCAAGACCACGGATGCGCTCAAGAGCCTGATGGCGCTCTCACCAGAGACCGCGGTGGTGATCCGGGACGGAAAAGAGGTCAAGATCCCAGCCGCGCAGGTCAAAAAGGGCGATATCTTTGTAATTCGCCCTGGACAGAGCATCCCGGTCGACGGGATTGTGCTGGAGGGTGCAAGCGCGGTCAATGAGGCGGCGCTTACCGGCGAGAGTGTTCCCGTGGATAAGGCAGAGGGCGACGGCGTCTCTGCCGCAACGGTCAATTGCTCCGGCTTTTTGCGCTGCGAGGCCACGCGTGTCGGTGAGGATACGACGCTTTCGCAGATTATCCGCATGGTTTCTGACGCGGCGGCAACCAAGGCGCCGATCGCCAAGACGGCGGACAAGGTGGCGGGCGTGTTTGTGCCGACTGTGATTGGCATTTCCCTTGTGACGATCGTTGTGTGGCTGCTGCTGGGCCGGGCGTTCGGCTACGCGCTGGCGCGCGGCATTTCGGTGCTGGTCATCAGCTGCCCGTGCGCGCTGGGCCTTGCGACGCCGGTCGCCATCATGGTCGGCAGCGGTGTCGGCGCGAAAAACGGTATTTTGTTCAAAACAGCGGCCAGTCTGGAGCATACGGGGCGCACGCGTATCGTTGCACTCGATAAGACCGGCACCATTACCTCCGGCCAGCCGGAAGTGACGGATCTTCTGCCGGCAGACGGCGTGAGTGAAGCAGAGCTTCTGCAGGCGGCAGTTTCGCTGGAGGCAAAGAGCGAGCATCCGCTGGCGGCGGCCATTATGAAGCGCGGCGCGCAGGACGGTGTGCAGCCGGAGAATGCGGAAAGCTTTGCGGCAATTACCGGCAGCGGTCTGCGCACGGATGTGGCGGGTGCGCAGCTCATGGGCGGCAGCGTCAAATACATGGGTACGCAGCTTGCCCTGCCGCAGCAGATCCTCACGCAGGCGGATGCGCTGGCCCAGCTTGGCAAGACGCCGCTGCTGTTTGCAAAGAACGGCAAGCTGCTTGGCATGATTGCAGTGGCGGACGCCATCAAGCCCGAAAGCCCGGAGGCAATCCGGCAGCTGCGCGGCATGGGAGTGCGCGTCGTTATGCTGACGGGCGACAATGCCCGCACAGCAGCAGCCATAGGAAAGCTTGCCGGTGTGGATGAGGTTGTTGCCGGTGTGCTGCCCGGCGGCAAGGAGGCTGTGATCCGTGAACTGCAGAAGTATGGCCCGGTCGCCATGGTGGGCGATGGGATCAACGATGCCCCGGCGCTGACGGCGGCGGACACCGGCATTGCCATTGGTGCGGGTGCGGATGTGGCAATCGATGCGGCGGACGTTGTGCTGATGAAAAGCACGCTTCTGGATGTGCCGGCAGCCATCCGGCTCAGCCGCGCGGCGCTGCGCAACATCCACGAAAATCTGTTCTGGGCATTTATTTACAACGTCATTGGCATCCCGCTGGCCGCGGGCGTATTCGTGGGGCTGGGGCTGACGCTCAATCCCATGTTCGGCGCGGCGGCAATGAGCCTGTCGAGCTTCTGTGTGGTGTCGAACGCACTGCGCCTGAATCTCTGCAAGCTCTACAGCGCGAAGCATGACCATAAAGGAAAACCACTGCCGGAATTTTATCTGGCAGCAGCAAACAAGGAGGAAACAGGCATGACAAAGACATTGCATATTACCGGCATGATGTGCGGCCACTGCGAGGCCCGCGTGAAGAAGGCTCTGGAGGCTGTGGAGGGCGTTGCATCTGCAGCGGTCAGCCATGAATCCGGCACCGCGGTCGTAACGCTCACAAAGGACGTTGCGGACGAGACGCTGAAGGCTGCCGTTGAGGCACAGGATTACAAAGTGACCGGCATCGAATAAGCAGCAAAAAACCGCGCAGGCCCTGCATCAGTGCCTGCGCGGTTTTACGTTTGACAAAAGAAGCTGTCCGTGCCCTGAACCCGGATGCAGGCTGCACCGAACGTTCCCCGGGCGCTCCGGTTTGCCCTGCCTTTTCCGGCAAACGAAGCATCCGCTGGCATGATTTTGTAAAAATCATTTATTGTGGATCCGATGTATGTTCCGGTTCTGGATCCGGGAAAAATGTAAACATCCTGGGATTGTTCTCAACACTGTCCGGGTCAATGCCCTTGGCGGCGCACCAGCGGAAGAAAGCCTTGCTGAGGAAGGTGTTCAGATTCTGCATGGCGCTGTAGAGGTTGATCTCATCCTCGCCGACAAATAAAATCGTATTGATGCCGCCGCGCGTCATGAGACTGCGCTGACCCTTGATCTGGTTATAATGGTACATCTTTTTCCCATGTCCCCATGCCTTGTAGAGAAAGCCTTCCTCATCGTAATAGATGGCCATGGAAAAATACGTGCACAGCAGAATGATGCCGAAAATCATGGCGACAATGCTGCCGATGAGCAGCAGCGTATCTGTCTGCCCGCCCAGCTGCTTCAGCAGCACTACCACACCGGCAAATATCAGAATAATTCCGATGACTGCGCTTCGGCGCGGCGGCCGGACAACCAGCTTGCTCTTTTCCAGCCTCGATTTTGGAAAGATCAGCTTGAGAAGCGTGTCGATCAGAAAGCAGACAAGAAATACAAATGCACAGATGATTACAACATAGAGAAGCTTCATACCGCGCCCTCCCCTGCCGGCGCAGAGATGACATACTGCACCGGAATGTCGTACTCGTCGACGTCCAGATGTGAAAACATCTGGAACGCGTAGCACAGCGCCAGTGTTACATGGCCGGGGTGCGCGGCGAGATATTTGTCATAAAAGCCGCCGCCGTAGCCGCAGCGGTGCCCCTCCGGGTCAAAGGCCAGCCCCGGCATGAGGATCAGCGCGGTCTCGTCATCTGCCACAGGCGTATCGGCAATCGGCTCCGGGATATGATACGCGCCGGGGGCCACAGCGGACAGGTCGTCCAGCCAGAGAAACTTCATTTCGTCCCCAAAGACCTTTGGCACGGCCACGCGCTTGCCGTCGTTCTGCGCCTGCTGCAAAATGGCCGCCGTGCGCACCTCCTGATTGTAGGAGAGATAGCCGTAGATGCTCCTGGCGGCCTTGTAAGCTGGATGCGCGAGAAAAAGCTGCGTCAAGCGCGCGCTGGCCTCGTCAATCTGCACCGGGGTGAGCGCACGCTTTTGCGCGCGAACCTGTGCGCGCAGCGCCTGTTTGTCCATATGTATGCCTCATTTCCGCCTCCGCACGGCCCAGGCGGTGCGGAGGCTAAGCTTTTCTTTATTTTACCCGCACACAGCGTCCGCGTCAACTGTCCGAGCGTGGAAAGCAGGTATAGATCTCTCCGGCGGCAAGCGCCTGGCCGCGCAGCGCGGCAAGCTCCGACACGGTACAAAATGCGTATCCCTGCGCCTGCAGACGGTCAACTGCCTCCAGCGCGCAGTGCACCGAATGCATGGACAGATCGTGCATCAGGATGATGCTGCCGTCGTGTGTGTCGGAGACAATGACCGTCAGAACACCGTCCCATGCCTCCGGGTTCCAGTCGCACGGGTCAACGGACCACAGAATAACGGACAGCTCCAGATCGCGTGCGGCCTGCAGCAGCGTCTGGCTGTAGAGGCCGCCGGGCGGCCGGAACAGCCGGGGCCGCACACCACAGCACTCGGACACAGCCTGCATGCACTCGGTCAGATCCTGCTGTGCGGTATCATAGTCCATATGCTGCATATAATCATGGCAGCAGCTGTGCAGACCAATCTCGTGCCCCTCCGACGCGATGCGGCAGAGCGTGTCGGGAAACTGCCGGATGCGGTAGCCGCAGACAAAAAATGTCGCTGGGACCTGCCGGGCAGCAAGGCCATCCAGAAGCGCCTCCGTCAGCTCACCGGATGGCCCATCGTCAAATGTCAGCGCAACATAGCGCTTTGGGGTGTCGGATGCCCGCGCTGGCTGTGCAAGCAGCGCCAGCGCGGCGAGCAGGCAAAAAAATCGTTTCATGGCGCCGCTCCTTTCAGAAATCTTTTTTTAGTATGCGCGAAACTTGCACGGATATTTGACGTTGCCGTTAAAATCGAGTATGATAACGTTAGATGACAAGAGCATGTACGGTTTTTCACGGGGCAAAACAGCAGCTAACATCGTTGTCCTTGCCCGTGGGCGACAGCCCGCCTGCCTCGCCTGCCTTGCCATCCGCCGTTTATCCTCCGTGAAAAACTCCGACGGACTTGCCGGACGGTGGGGCAGTCCCGTTGACAAGCGCGTATGCCCTGTCAACGGACGCTGAAAACAAACGAGAAAACGATGTGAGGAATTGTATGCTGGAGAAACTGAAGCTGGTTGAGGCGCGGTATCTGGAAATGGCCGAGCGTGCGGCCCAGCCGGATTTTTTTAATGATCCCAAGGCAGCCACGCAGCTTTTGAAGGAGCAGCGGCAGCTGGAGCCCATTATCACGGCTTACCGCAGCTACAACAAGACGCTTGCCGAACAGGAGGATCTGAGCGCCATGCTCTCTGATGGGCTGGAGCCGGAGATGAAGGCGCTTTGCCAGGAGGAATTTACACAGAACAAGAAAAAGCTCGAGCAGCTGGAGCAGGAGCTCAAGATTCTGCTGCTGCCGCGTGACCCGAACGACGATAAAAGCGTCATTATGGAGATCCGGGGCGGCGTCGGCGGTGAGGAAAGCGCACTTTTTGCACACAGCCTCTATCGGATGTATACGATGTACGCCGAGTCCAGGCATTGGGCGGTGACGCTGCTTAACTACAACGAAACGGAGCTTGGCGGCGTCAAGGAGGCGGATTTTGAAATCCAGGGCGCCGGAGCATATTCAAGACTCAAATTTGAATCCGGGGTGCACCGGGTGCAGCGGGTACCGGAGACAGAATCCGGCGGCCGCGTGCATACCTCCACGGCGACCGTTGCGGTGCTGCCGGAAATGGAGCAGGCCGAGGTGGATATCCGCCCGGAGGATATTGAAATGCAGGTCTACCGCTCGTCCGGTGCAGGCGGCCAGCATATCAACAAGACGTCCTCTGCGGTGCGGTTGATTCACAGGCCGTCCGGCATTGTCGTGGCGTGCCAGGAGGAGCGCAGCCAGGTGCAGAACCGCGAAAAGTGCATGCAGATGCTGGCCTCCAAGCTCTATCAGATTGAGCAGGAGCGTATCACCTCCGCCATCACGTCGGAGCGGCGCAGCCAGGTCGGCACCGGCATGCGCAATGAGCGTATCCGCACCTATAATTTCCCGCAGGGGCGTGTGACGGATCACCGTATCGGTCTGACGCTTTATAAAATTGACAGTATTATGGACGGCGCGCTCGACGAGCTGATCGATGCGCTCGTCACCGCCGACCAGGCGGAGAAGCTGCAGAGCAGCAATCAGGAATAAGAGGGAATCGCAAGTGCAAACCGTGTATTTCAGAGAACCTACAAAAGAGAATATTGCGGCGGCGGCGCAGATCATCCGCAGCGGCGGCCTTCTGGCCATCCCGACGGAGACGGTCTACGGCCTCGGTGCGGATGCGCTCAATGAGCAGGCGGTTCTGCGCATTTTTGAGGCGAAGGGCCGCCCACAGGATAATCCGCTCATCATCCATGTGCCGGAGGCATCCTGGCTGGAGCGTTACTGCGAGCAGGTGCCGCCGGAGGCGCATGTCCTGGCTGCGCGCTTCTGGCCGGGGCCTCTGACCATGATCCTGCCGAGAAAGCCCATTGTTCCGCTGCGCACGACAGGCGGACTGGAAACGGTTGGTGTCCGCTGCCCGGATCACCCCATTACGCGCGCGGTCATTGCGGCGGCGGATGTGCCCATTGCGGCACCCTCCGGCAACACCTCCGGGCGGCCCAGCCCAACGTGTATCGCGGATATGATTGAGGACATGGACGGAAAAATTGAGGGGATGTTTGACGGCGGAGCGTGCTCGGTCGGTGTGGAATCGACGATTATTGACCTGACCTGCCGGCCGCCGCGCCTTCTGCGGCCGGGCGGACTGCCGCTGGAGGCTCTGGAGGAAGTTCTGGGGCCGGTGGACGTGGACAAGGCGGTCGTTTCCCTGTTAAAGGACGGGGAGCGGCCCAAGGCACCGGGGATGAAATACCGTCATTACGCACCCAAGGCTCCGGTGACGGTTGTGACGGGAGATCCGGCGGTCACGGCGCAGTATATCCGCGAGCATCTGCCGGCGGGCGCGGGCGTGATCTGCTTTTCCGAGTTTACGGGGCTGTTCCATGGCTGCAGCATCCATGATCTGGGCCCGGCAGCGGACAAGCCGGAGCAGGCCAGGCGCGTGTTTGACGCGCTGCGCGAGTTTGACCATGAGGCGGTGTCAGCCATCTATGCGCAGTGTCCGGATCCGGCGGGGCTTGGCCTCGCGGTGGCGAACCGGCTCAAGAAAGCTGCCGGGTTCCACGTGATTGAGCTATGAAGCCGTTTATCATCGGCGTAACCGGCCCAACCGGCTGCGGAAAAACAACGCTTCTGGAGACGATCCGCCGGCGCGGCGGAACCGTGATCGACTGTGACGCCCTGTATTACGAGCTTCTGGCGAGCGAGGAGGGCGCAGCGCTGCGGCAGGAGCTGCAGACGGCCTTCCCTACAGCCTTTGACGAGTCCGGCAGCCTGCTGCGGAAAAAACTTGGCACGCTCGTTTTCGGCAGCGCGGCGCGCATGGCGCAGCTCAACGAGATTGTCTTTTTCCATATCGGCAACGCCGTGCGCGCAAGGCTCGGCCGCGCGCAGGCAGATGGGGCTGCGCTTTTTGCCATTGACGCCATTAACCTGTTTGAATCCGGGCTTGCCGGGCTGTGCGAGGAAACGGTGGGCGTGCTGGCAGACCGCCAGACACGCATTCGGCGCATCATGGCGCGCGATGGGCTGACGGAGCAATATGCTGCGTTGCGCGTGGACGCGCAGAAGCCGGATGCATTTTACCGGACGCACTGCGGAATAATTTTACAAAATGCCGGGACGCGCGAGGAATTTGCGCGCGCGGCAGACCAATATCTGAACACAATTCTGAAAGGAGTATCTCCCATGACAAAGCAAGAACGCGAGGCACTGCTCTACCAGCCGAAAAACGGCTATGACAGGCTCAGCAAGGACGACGAGGCGGCGATGGAGGCGTACTGCGAGGCGTACAAATCCTTCCTTGACGTTTCCAAGACAGAACGTGAATGCGTCGTCTCGGCGGTCGCACTGGCAAAGAAGCATGGCTTCCATGAGCTGAAGGCCGGCATGGCGCCGAAGCCCGGCGACAAGCTGTATGCAGTCAACCGCGGCAAATCCATCATGCTGGTAGTGATCGGCCAGAAGCCGCTGAGCGAGGGCGCGAACATCGGCGCGGCCCATACGGATGCGCCGCGGCTGGACTTC
Organism: uncultured Oscillospiraceae bacterium; assembly: GCA_934636305.1. GTDB lineage: Bacteria > Bacillota > Clostridia > Oscillospirales > Oscillospiraceae > CAG-170. Next base: position 55,015 of record CAKUAM010000001.1, on the reverse strand, counting down.
AAGCCCAATCCTCTCTATGAGGATGCGGAGCTGGCCTATATTAAGACGCACCACTATGGCGGGATCCGCAAATATCAGTGGGTGACGGTTCCGCTGGAGCTGCACGGCAAGGTCGTCCGTGCGGACGGCAGCGAGATCTTTGTGAAAATCGGTGCTGACCCCGGTGACCCGCAGTTTGTAATCAACGATCTGCTGCCGCATCTGGGACGCGAGCAGGGCAAAAAGCCGCTCAATGAGGCCATTCCCTCTGAGAGTCTGAATATTCTGATCGGCAGCCGCCCGGAGCCCGATGATGATGGCTCTGACCGCGTGAAGCTGGCTGTTATGCGGATCTTGCACGAGAAGTACGGCATGGTGGAGGAGGACTTCATCTCTGCTGAGCTGGAAGCCGTCCCGGCAGCAAACGCCCGGGATATCGGCTTTGACCGCAGCATGATCGGCGCATACGGTCATGACGATCGCGTATGCGCGTATGCAGAACTTGCGGCAATTCTCGAGCTGGACGCGCCGGAGAGAACGGCGGTCTGCATCTTTGCAGATAAAGAGGAGATCGGCTCGGAGGGCGTTTCCGGTATGCAGTCGGAGGCTTTTGAGCACTTTATGGATACGCTCTGCCGCGTACAGAATGTCAAGCTGGTTGACTGCCTGGCAAATTCCTTCTGCATGTCCGCAGACGTTACAGCGGCGTATGACCCGAACTTCTCCGAGGTCTATGAGCGGCGCAACGCCTCTTACCTGAACTATGGCATCGGCCTGTGCAAATATACCGGCTCCGGCGGCAAGGGCGGCGCATCCGACGCCTCGGCGGAGGTCGTTGGCCGGATCCGCAGACTGTACAATGAAAACGGCGTCATGTGGCAGATGGCCGAGCTCGGCAAAACGGATGCCGGCGGCGGCGGAACGGTTGCAAAGTACATGGCCAAGCGCAACATTGATACGCTCGACGCGGGCGTGCCGGTTTTGTCCATGCATGCGCCGTTTGAGGTTGTTGGAAAGCTCGACTGCTATATGACCTATAAGGGCATGAAGGTTTTCTTCGAAAAGAATTAAAAAGTTTCAGGAATATGGAAGCACCCTCCGGCATAGATATTACCGGAGGGTGTTTTTATGCAGGGAGTGATTGAAAAGCAGGAGTTTTTTACGTCTGCGCGGCAGGAGCAGCTGCTTGCGCAGCTGCGGCAGCGATATCCGTTTGTGTATGCCAGGACGCTTACCCGCACGGCCTTTGGCCGCTCTGTGGCGGCGCTGCAGCTGGGCGGCGGGCCGCGCAAGGTGCTGATAACGGCGGGGCACCATGCAAATGAAGCGATTACATCGGCGCTTTTGTGGCGGCTGCTGTTTGCGTATTGCCAGGCGCTGCGCACAGGCGGGACGCTTGGCGGGATTCCGGCGCGGACGCTGTTTTCCGGCAGTATGCTGTATCTGGTGCCGCTGGTCAACCCGGATGGCGCGGATCTTGCGGCGGGGGGCTGCGGGCCGGATACGGCGGAGTACCGCGCCGCCGCACAGATTGCGGCCGGTTATCCGGATGTGCCGTTTCCGCTGGGCTGGAAGGCCAATCTGCGCGGCGTGGATCTGAATCTTAATTATCCCGCGCGATGGGACCTGGCCCGGTGCATTAAAAAGGAGCGGGGCGTGGATGGCCCAGCTCCACGGGATTTTGCTGGCTTTTCGCCGCTCGATCAGCCGGAGACGGCGGCTCTTGCTGCCTTTACCAGTTGTATCCACCCGGATCTGATGCTTGCGCTGCATGCGCAGGGCGAGGTGATCTATCCCGGGCCGGGGGAATCTGCGCCGGATGGCGCGGCAGAGCTTGGCGCCGCCTTTGCCGCAGCATCCGGCTATGCGCTGGAGCCGGTTCCGCCGGAATCGGCGAATGCAGGCTTCAAGGATTGGTTTTTGCAGCGGTTCCGCCGGCCAGCGTTTACCATTGAGGTTGGCAGCGGGGAAAATCCCCTCCCGCCGGCCCAGCTGGATGAAATTTATGCACGGACACTCGGAATTTTCACAGCGGCGCTGACCTGGTAATCAGTCGCCGGTTGTTACCTCGTTGAAGGCCGCGGTATCAAAGGTGATGATTGCGTGATAGGTTTTCCGGCTATCCGCCAGCTGCGTCTCAATGGTCTGGCACAGGGTATCCTCTTTCCCTGCCAGATCCGGCGGGACAACCATATCAAAGATTACGTTGGCATGATGCGGGCCGCTCACCATGCGGAAATCGTGGATAGAAAGGCGCGGGTCTATGGCGTGGATGATGTCCACCAGACGCTGCCGCACATGGGTGACCTCCGGGTCGTCAATGACGATCGGGTCATAGTGGATCACAAGCTCCACGTGCAGCTCCCGTGCGACCTGGCGCTCAATTTCGTCGATCAGCTCGTGCGCAATGAGCGGGTCCATGCGGTGGTCAATCTCCGCGTGTACGCTGGCAAAGCGGCGGCCCGGGCCATAATCGTGGACAATCAGGTCATGAATGCCGAGAATATTTACGTGCGACGTCAGCGTATCGGCAATGGCATGCACCAGAGCCTCATCCGGCGCTTTTCCAAGCAGCGGGTCAATGGTATCCTTGGCAATGCCGATGCCGGACCAGATGATGAAAAGTGCGACAAGAAGGCCCATATAGCCGTCAACCATCAGCCCTGTCAGCCGGCCGATGATGCAGGCGGCAAGCACAGCCAGCGTGGCAATGACGTCATTGCGGCTGTCGGCTGCGGTGGCGCAGAGCGCGGCAGAGTCAATTTTTTGGCCGAGCCTGCGGTTGAACAGCGCCATCCAGAGCTTCAGAAGAATGGAGGCGACAAGAACAATCACGATAACCGGCGAAAAATCGACGGGCGACGGATGCATAATTTTATCAAAGGAGCTTTTGACCAGCTCCACGCCGATGACGAGAATCATAGCCGCTACAGCCAGTCCGGACAGATATTCCATGCGTGCGTGGCCATAGGGATGCTCCGCGTCTGCCGGACGCGAAGCAAGCTTGAAGCCGATGAGCGTTACGACAGAGCTTGAGGCGTCAGAAAGGTTATTGACGGCGTCGGCGGTGACAGAGACGCTGCCGGAGAGCGTGCCGACCAGCAGCTTTCCGGCAAACAGCAGAAGATTGCAGAGGATCCCGACCGCGCCGGCCAGCTTTCCATAGGCCGTGCGGACACCGGGATCTTTGACGTTTGTGTGGTTTTTCACAAACAGGCGTAGCAGAAGCTCTGTCATGGCGTCTCCTTCTTTCAGATAGCATTACTCCATAGTATACTGCGCAACAGCGTCGGGGGCAAGAGAAAAACAGAACAAAAGCCCGCCATGTCGGCGGGCTTTTGCAGAAATGTTCAGGAATTACTTTGCTGCCTTGGCAGGAGCCTTGCCTGCTTTGTTTTCCCAGTGGTTGACGCAGACTGCGCAGGAGGCGTCGCCAATGACGTTCAGAGAGGTACGGCCCATGTCAAACAGACGGTCGATGCCGTAGATGATGCCGATGTATGTGGTCGGAATACCGACAGCCTCAAGAACCATTGCCAGCATGATCATGCCGGCGCCGGAGGTACCGGCGGTGCCGATGGAGGCGAGCGTTGCGGTGACAACGATGGTAATCATCTGCGCAAAGGTCAGCTCCATGCCGATGCACTTGGCAAGGAAGATAGCGGCAACACACTGATAGATGGCGGTGCCGTCCATGTTGATGGTGGCGCCGAGCGGCAGGACGAACGAGGAAATATCGCTGTCCACGCCCATCTCATCGCAGCACTCCTTGGAAACCGGCAGCGAAGCCACAGAGGAGGTCGACGTGAAGGCAAACACAGCTGCCGGGAGAATGCCCTTGAAGAACTTCAGCGGGCTCATGCCAGCAAAGGCTTTGACAGACAGGCTGTAGACCAGGACAACGTGGATGATATAGCCGATGTATGCGGCGAGGAGAACCAGACCGAGCGAGCCCAGAATCTTCGGGCCCTGTGCGGCGACAACCCAGGTCATGAGGCAGAACACGCCGATGGGAGAAACCTTCAGGATAAAGCTCATGACGGTCTGCGTGACTTCGTTTGCAGAGGTGATGAAGGAAGCAAAGGGCTTGGCCTTTTCACCCACGACCAGCACGCCGCAGCCGAAAGCAATAGCAACAACGATGATCTGCAGCATCGATGCGTCAAGCAGCGGCTGCACAAGGTTCGACGGGAAAATATTCTTGATGGTGGTGATGATGTCGCTTTCTTTAGCTTCGTACGCGGCGTCCTCTGCCAGCGTCAGAACCGGGAAGCTGCCCTTGAAAATATTGGCGACGGCCAGGCCGATGATGCAGGCGATTGCCGTGGTGGCGAGGAAGTAAACGACGGTTTTCCAGCCGATCTTGCCGACCTTGCTGATGTCGCCCAGCGAGAACATGCCGTCCATGATGGAACAGAGCACCAGAGGAACCACGATAAACTTGAGCAGATTGACGAAGATATCGCCGAAGGGCTTGATGTAGCTGGCGGTGAAATTGCTGGCGTTCTCCGCACCCATGGCCGCCCAGAAAACCGCGCCAACTGCGATACCGGCAGCCAGACCAATCATGATCCATCCGCCGAGGCTTAGCTTCTTCTTTTCTTTCATACTTTTCCTTCTCCTCTTATAAAAGATTACTGACGGAAATCAGTAATTTCATTATAGCAAGTTGTGAAAAATATGTAAAGAAATTTATAAACAACATGATGAATTTGTTAAAATTCGTGAATCGCCACAAAATGGAACGAATTTTTTCTGCATTTATTACAGTTGACTGACCGGTTTTTGCGAAAATATGAAAGAAAAATTGCAGGATGGATCCGTGGAATCCATCCTGTTTGTGGAATGTATAGAGGCTTTGCAACGAATGCGAAGAAAAATTATTCCTTCACCCGATAGCCGCAATAGCGAATGGCGGCCTTGGCAAGCTCCGCTGTGGGGTCAATAAACGGCCCGGGAACGGGCAACGTATCTGCAAGGATAGGCAGCTCCGTGCAGCCAAGAATGAAATAATCTGCCCCGCGTGCGCGCAGTGCGTCCAGCAGCTGCTGCCAACGCTCCGTTTCCGGCGCCAATGGCCGGGAGGCCTTGACAATTTCATAAATCAGATACATCAGCGTATCCTGCTCTGTGTCGCTCGGCGTCAGGTGGCGCACGTGCTGCGCATCAAGCGCCTGATGGTAGAGCTTTGTTGCCAGCGTGCCTTTTGTTGCCAGAATTGCCGCTGTCTGGCCGGGATGCTGCGCGGCGCAGGCCTTTGCAGTGGCATCGAGCATGCTGACAAACGGTGTGGGCGTCAGCGCCTGCAGCTGCGGCAGAAAGTAGTGCGCGGTGTTGCAGGGCATGATGATGCAGTCAGCCCCACACGCCTCCAGATGGCGCAGGGCTGCGGTCATTTCCGGCAAGGGATCCTTGCCGCCGGACAGGATTGCCGCCGTGCGGTCGGCAATGGCCGGGTTGGAGTCGATGTAGACGCGGATGTGGTCATTGTCACAGGCTGCATCTGTCAGCAGTGTGATCTTGCGGAACAGGTCAGCGGTGGCCAGCGGTCCCATACCGCCCAAAATTCCAATGCTTTTTCCCATGTCTGAATTCCTCCCTGTAAATCGCATTATCCGGTGATGAGCCCCTGTATGACTTTTGCAGCCAGCAGGATGAGCACGATGATAACCGCGGGCTTGACAATTTTAGAGCCGTTTTTGATGGCAAGGCCCGCACCAAAGAAGTGACCAAGGAAGCTTGTGACGGCAGCGATGAGGCCGAGCACAAGAAAGACCTTGCCGCTCAGAAAACTGGTGACAAGCGCACCGATGTTGGATGCAAGATTGACAAGCTTGACGTTTCCGCCCGCGGTGCGCACATCCAGCTTACCAAGATTGCAGAAGATAAGCAGCAGGAACGTGCCCGTGCCGGGGCCATAAAAGCCATCATATGCGCCGACCAGGAGCGAAGCAAGATATACAATGGTCATCTGCCTGCCGGGGGTAATTTCCCCGCGCTGCTCAGGCAGCTGCCGCTGCCGCAGCACGACAAAGGCAACAACCGGCAGCACAATCAGCAGCAGATACTGCAGATAGACCTCGGAAATCATCAGCTGCAGCCTGGTGCCGAAGTGTGAGCCGATCAGCGCCAGCACAATGGACGGAATCCCAAGCTTCCAATCGACATAGCCGCTTTTGATGAAGCGGCCGGTCGAGGCCATGGAGCCAAGCGCCGCGGAAAGCTTGTTGGTGCCGAGCGCATAGTGCATGGGCAGCCCGGCAAGCAGATATGTCGGAACTGAGATGATGCCGCCGCCGCCGGCAATTGCGTCCATGAAGGAAGCCAGAAACACGCCGACAGCCACAATAAGGACCATTTGCCAGGTCAGATCTGCAATGCCCATCAGAATTCTCCCTTTATCACTTTTTCCAGAACGTCTGCAACGCCGCCCTCCTCGTTGGAGGGGGCGATCCAATCGGCGGCTGCCTTCAGGGTGTCCTCGCCGTTGTCCATGGCGACGCCGGTGCCGGCATAGTCCAGCATGGCAAGATCGTTGCAGCTGTCGCCGACAGCAAGAATCTGCCCGCGCTGCAGGCCGAGCCGTTCAGCCAGCGCACGCAGGGCGATGCCCTTGCTCGTGGCGGGACTCATAACCTCCAGATCGATAAAGCCAGCGCCGGTGACGAAATACGGCAGATCCGACAGCGCCTTTTTGGCAAGCGCTGCCTGCTCCGGCCCGGAATAGGCCACATAGTATTTTTCAATCGGCTCCTGCCGCGCAGCGAGCCATCCATCCATGTCGTCCAGATATGTATGGGAATGGTCAAACAGGACCCGGAACGATTCCGGATAATAGCGGGTGAACTGCGCAACCTGTTCGCTGGGATTGTAAACCTTGCCGTCGGCAAACAGGCTGACCAGGCCGTCATATTCGCGCAGCCGGCTGTAAATCCGACGCGCATCGTCTGCGCTGAGCGGGCAGTGATATAAAATCTCACGTGTTTTAAGATCCTGCACCATAGAACCTGTATGGGAAATGAGATACCGCAGCTGCGGCAGCTGCTCGAGTACATACCAGCACTCGCATTCGGCGCGGCCCGTGCAAAGAACCAGCTCAATGCCGGCCTGCGCGGCGCGCGCTGCGGCCTGCCGGACGCGCGGGAGGATCTGCTGGTCCGCCGTGACCAATGTGCCGTCGACATCGACGGCCACAAGCTTGATTGCCATAAAAAACCTCACAGTGATCAGATATCGAAAACATTTTATCAGTGTGCGAAGTGTAAATCAAGCCGCCGAAATTCACAATTTCTTCTTTTTTTACCGCTCTGTGTGTGGTATAATCCCTCATTAGAATACAAATATTCCGCCGGTACAGCAGATGCAGCGGAGAAAGGTTTTCAATATGGGTCTTTTTACAAAATTGTTTGGCACCCGTTCTGAGCGCGAGGTCAAGAAGCTGGAGCCGCAGGTTGAGGCGGTTATGGCGCTCGAGGAGCCGTATAAAAAGCTGTCTGATCACGAACTGCGCGCCAAGACGCAGGAGTTCAGGGATCGTCTGGCTACGGGGCAGACGCTCGATGAGCTTCTGCCGGAGGCATTTGCGGTCTGTCGGGAGGCGGCAAGCCGCGTGCTCGGCATGCGCCCGTACCGGGTGCAGGTCGTGGGCGGCATTGTGCTGCATCAGGGCCGCATTGCCGAGATGAAAACCGGCGAAGGCAAAACGCTGGTTGCCATTTTGCCAGCCTATCTCAATGCGCTGACCGGCGAGGGCGTGCACATCGTCACGGTCAATGATTATCTTGCCAAGCGCGACTCGGAATGGATGGGCAAGGTCTATCGTTTCCTTGGGCTGTCGGTTGGCCTGATTGTCCATGACCTGACCGCGGAACAGCGCCGCGCGGCCTATGCCGCAGATATCACCTACGGCACCAATAATGAGCTTGGTTTTGACTACCTGCGTGATAATATGGCCATCTACAAGCAGGAGATGGTACAGCGCGGACACAGCTTCGCCATCGTTGACGAGGTGGATTCCATTTTGATTGACGAGGCCAGAACGCCGCTCATCATCTCCGGCAAGGGCGAGGAGTCGTCCAAACTGTATGAGATGGCGGATTTCTTTGTCTCGAAGCTCAAAAAGCAGGTCTTTTCCACAACGGATGACAAGCAGCTGCAGGATCAGTATGACTGCGACTATGTGGTCGACGAGAAGGACCGCACGGTGTCGCTGACGCAGAAGGGCATTGAAAAGGCAGAGCAGTTCTTCAATGTTGAGAACCTGGCAGATCCGGAGAATGCCACGCTCTCGCACCACATCAACCAGGCCATGAAGGCGCGCGGCCTCATGAAGCGTGACATTGACTATGTGGTCAAGGATGGACAGGTCATCATCGTCGACGAATTTACCGGACGTCTGATGTATGGCCGCCGCTATAACGAGGGCCTGCATCAGGCCATCGAGGCCAAGGAGGGCGTCAAGGTCGCAAGCGAGAACAAGACGCTTGCCACCATCACGTTCCAGAATTTCTTCCGCCTGTACGAGAAGCTTTCCGGCATGACCGGCACGGCGCTGACCGAGGAGGAGGAGTTCTCCGGCATTTATAATCTTGACGTCGTGGAAATCCCGACGAACAAGCCCGTTATCCGAATTGACCATCCCGATGTCGTCTATAAGACAGAGGCAGGCAAATACCGCGCGGTGATCCGGCAGATCAAGGAGTGCCACGCCAAGGGCCAGCCGGTTCTGGTCGGCACGATCTCCATTGAAAAATCGGAGCTTCTGTCGCAGATGCTCAAGCGCGAGGGCATTGCGCACAATGTCCTGAACGCCAAGCACCACGAGAAAGAGGCGGAGATTGTTGCGCAGGCTGGTCATCTGGGCGCGGTCACGATTGCAACCAATATGGCAGGCCGCGGCACGGATATCATGCTGGGCGGCAATGCCGAGTACATGGCAAAGAACGAGCTGCGTAAGCAGGGCCTGTCTGACGAACTGATTGCCGAGTCCAATTCGTTTGCAGAGACGGACGATGCGGAGATTCTGGCTGCGCGCGCGGCCTATGACGAGGCGTATAAGCGCTATAAGGTGGAGACAGAAAAGCAGGCGGAGCTTGTCCGGCAGGCAGGCGGCCTGTTCATCCTGGGTACCGAGCGGCATGAGTCCCGACGGATCGACAATCAGCTGCGCGGCCGTGCTGGCCGACAGGGCGACCCCGGTGAAACACGGTTTTATCTGTCCATGCAGGACGATATCATGCGGCTGTTCGGCTCGGAGCGCATCATGAACATGATGGAGTCGCTTGGCCTTGACGAGGATACCCCGATCGACGCCAAGATCCTCTCCGGTGCGATTGAGAACGCGCAGAAGTCTGTGGAGAGCCGGAACTATCAGTCGAGAAAGAACGTCCTGGAATATGACGATGTCATGAATGTTCAGCGTAAGATCATCTATGAGCAGCGCCGGCAGGTGCTCGACGGAGAGGATCTGCAGAAGAACATTCAGGCGATGATGAAGTTCTATGTGGATACGTATGTGACAAGTGCGTTCGGTGAGCTGCCGAAGCTGGCGGACAAGCAGCATTTCTTTGAGATGATGACGCACTTTGAGCCGGTATGCTTCCCGAACGGCACGTGGCTTGTTTCTGACGGGGAGCTGGAATCGCTGACCCGCGAGGACGCAGAGCAGAAGATCCTCGGTCTGATGCAGCGCGCCTATGCCAAGAAGGAGGAGCAGTTTACGCCCTCTGTCATGCGTGAAGTGGAGCGTGTTGTCACGCTGCGCGTGGTCGATGAGTTCTGGATGGATCAGATTGACGCCATGGACGATCTGCGTCAGGGCATCCGTCTGCGCGCCTATGCCCAGACAGACCCGGTTATGGAGTATAAGCGTGAGGGCTTTGACATGTTCGAGGCCATGAACAACGCCATCAAGGAGGAAATTGTCCGCCGCCTGTTCCTGGTCCGGCTGAAAACGAACGAGGAGGTCAAGCGCGAGCGCGTGGCCAAGGTCACGGGCGAGGGCGCCGGCGGCGACAAGACCGTCAAGCGGCAGCCTGTTGTCAAGAAGATTAAGGTGGGGCCGAATGATCCGTGCCCGTGCGGCAGCGGCAAGAAGTACAAGAAGTGCTGCCGGGATAAGGACCTGGCGGCCGAACGCGGACAGAACAGTTAAAGCATGTTTCACACCATCAGACAGGGAACGCTGGAATACCTGACTGCCGATGCGCTGCGTGGGAGCAGGCACTGCTTCTCCACGCGCCTTGGCGGCGTGAGTGAGGGCTATCTGGCGTCAATGAATCTTGGCACGCACCGCGGCGATGAGCCGCAGCGGGTGCGCGAAAATTATCATATTCTGGGCAGCGCTGTCGGATTTTTCCCAGAGGAGATTGTCTTTACCCGGCAGGAGCATACCGACCGGCTGCTGCGCGTTGGCAGAGGGGACTGCGGAATCGGCCTTGACCGGGAGCAGATGACCATCTGTGACGGGATTTTTACAGATGAGCCGGGCGTGGCGCTCTGCTGCTTCGCGGCGGACTGTACGCCGATCCTGCTCTATGACCCGGTCCGGCAGGCCATTGCCGCGATTCACGCCGGATGGCGCGGAACGGCGCAGGGCATTGCGCAGAAGGCTGTTTTGCGGCTGCAGACGGAGCTTGGCTGTGATCCGGCCAATATCCGCGCGGCCATCGGGCCATGTATCTCGCTGTGCTGTTTTGAGGTCGGGCCGGAGGTGCCGGAGGCCATGCGCGCGGCGCTTGGCCCGGACGCAGAAGGGGCCATCGAGCCGCACGGGGAAAAATATCATGTGGATCTGAAGGCGCTCAACCGGATGTGGCTGGAGCGGGCCGGTGTACGGACAATCGACGTCAGCCCGGACTGCACACGGTGCCAGCCGGAGCGGTTCTGGTCGCACCGGGCGACGGGCGGCCGGCGCGGCTCGCTTGCCGCGATTATCAAGCTCCAGGGAGGGTCGGACGCATGAAAAAACGGATCTGCGCGCTGGCGGCTGCGCTGGCGCTGTCACTTCTGAGCGGCTGCTCCGTGTCGGGGACGCCTGCGGAATGGATGAAAACGCTGTTTCCGGCCAAGGATGAGAGCGTCGCGGCCCAGCAGGTCGGCGATGCGGCCAGCAATCAGAACAAGCAGGAGGTCACGGCTGTTGTGACGCAGACGTTTCAGGAGCTGGATGCCTTTGGCCTTGCCTATCAGCCGGATTACGGCCTGCAGCCCTATGAGTGTCAGAGCCTCAATAACCGGGTGATTTTCTCCTTTTTGTATGAGCCGATGTTCGCGGTAACGGATGCGTATGAGGCGGTGCCGATTCTGGCAGAGAGCTATACCGTGACAGACGACGGCAAAACAACGACGATCAAGCTCCGCAGCGGTGTCAGCTTTCATACCGGAGCGGCGCTGACGGCGAAAGATGCGGCCTATTCCATAGAATCGGCGTCCGGCTCAGAATACTATGGCTCCCGTCTGCGGTTTATCCTTTCGGCGGAGGCTGCGGACGATCAGACGCTGGTGCTTACAACCAGCGAGGCCTATGAGTGTCTGCCGCTGTTGCTGGATATCCCGATCATCCAGGATGGTACGGCGGAACAGGCGGTGCCGCCCGGCACCGGGCCATATCAGTTCGCGCAGACGAAGCTGACGCGTTTTGACGGCTGGTGGCAGCAGACGGCGCCGCTGGTCGATTTTGCGGAGATTGCCCTCACAGAGGCGTCCACAGTGGCGGACGTGCGCGATAATTTCGAGTATCAGAAGGTTAACATGGTACTGACGGATCCCAACTCGTCGGCCTTTGCGGGGTTCCACAATGACTATGAGCTGTGGGACGCCGAGACGACCATCATGCAGTACATCGGCTATAATATGGACTCCACGGTGTTCTCCAACTATGGGCTGCGCGGGGCAATCACCTATGCCATAGACCGGAACCTGATTGCCGAGCAGACGCTCGGCGGCTTCGCCGAGGCAGCAACGCTCCCCTGCGCGCCGGGTTCGCGGTATTATGATGTGAAGCTGGCAAACAGCTTTGCCTACGACATGGGATCCTACTATGCACAGCTGGAGAGTGCATCGGTCGAGGATGCGACCGGGGATGGGATCCTGGATCTCTACGTTCCGTCCAAGGGATATTCTGTGCCGGTCGAGGGGACGATGATTGTCTGTTCGTCAAGCTATGTGCGCGTGCAGGCGGCCAATGAGGTTGCCAAGATGCTCAATTCGCTGGGTTTCAATATCACAGTCAGGTCCATGGACTATCCGGAGTACAAGCAGGCGCTTCTGCAGGGGAATTTTGACCTGTATTACGGAGAGGTGCGGCTGTCGCCGAACTTTGACCTTTCGCCGTTTTTCGGCGCAACGGGCACACTGAACTATGGCAGCCTTGCCGACAGCACGATGATGAATCTGTGCAGCATGGCGCTTGTCAACAGCGGCAACACGTATAATCTTTACAAGCGCGTGTGTGAGCGGGGCTATATTACGCCGATCCTGTTCAAGAGCTATGCACTTTATACCACGCGCGGCGCTGTGATGGAGCCGGCCCATTATATTGACTGGTTCCTGCCATATACACCGGATACAACAGAATAAAAAATCGCTGCAGAGCTTCTGCAGCGATTTTTTTATAGCTTAGAACTTAGAACAGCCGGACAAGCAGCTGGGAAATCAGCACCACGGCAATGAGCGCGATGGGATAGGTCGCGGCGTAGGCCGATGCCACATTGCTGGTGCCTGCCACATGGATGAGGGTACCGAGAGCGGGCGTGGAGGTCATGCCGCCGGTGATGGAGCCAAGAATGTTCAGAAGATTCATCTTGAGGACCTTCTTGGCGATGACATAGCCGATAACCATCGGAACCAGTGTCATGAACATGCCGTAGAGGAAGTAGATCGGCTTGAAATAACGGACAAAGCTCATGCCGCCGGAAACGCCGGCACCGATCAGAAAGACCATTAGACCGAGCTCACGGAACGTCTCCAGAACCTTTTTGCTGGGCATGAGGTCTGCCCGGCCGATGTGGCCGAAGTGACCGAACACCAGCGAAACGAGCAGCGCACCGCCGGTCGTGGTCAGGGAGAAGAAGTTAAAGAGCTTGATGGAGCCCAGCAGGATGCCGAGCACCGCCGCGATGGCGAAGGACGTAAAGCCGAAATCATCAAATTCAATGAGCTTCCCCTTATATTTGGAAACGTCACCGGTTTCCACATGTGTGATCTTCTTGCGCTCCTCGTCGAGATTTGCGTGCACAATGCGCGGCATCAGCTGTACAAACAGTACCACACCAATGACGCCGAACAGATATGCAATGCCGTAGCCGACGGTGACAGCGTCCTGATACTGGGCAGCAACAGCCTCCTTCGTGGCGGAGAAGGCCGGCGTCGAGGTCAGAGAGCCGGCCAGAAGGCCCGCAATCATTGCAGTCAGCTGCTTGGGGTCATAGCCCGCGCCGCCAGCTTCAATGGCGCGGCCAACAAGCAGGCACAAAACAGCAGCGATGCCGCCGGAAAGGATAATCACAAGCCCCAGCATGACGTAGGATTTGAAATTGTGCTTCATGTTCTTGAAGAAATTCGGGCCGGCAATGAAGCCAACCGAAGTGACAAAGAACACAAGACCCAGATTTTCGACAATCTTCAGCGCCTGGGAGGCATAGTTGATTTCCTCAATGAAAAACTTGGAATTGAAATGCGAACCAAAGAATGCACCGTATGCAAGTGCGATGACGAAAACACCGGCTGTACCGAGGCTGATCTCCTTGATGGTGATCCGGCCCAGCAGATATCCGACAGCAGCAATTGCAAATACAGAAAGCATCAGGAAGTTCGCGGAGTTGATCGATACGCTCATTTTCTGTTATCCCCTGTCATTTTTCCTGTATGGTATGCAGCTTTCTTGCATAGTCGGGCAGCAGCTGCGGCGAAAGGTGGTCGTCATGCACGCCTGCCTGCGCCTTTTCTTCTTCAAATGCCGCCACATGGCCGAGTGTCAGCGTGCCCACCTGTACGGATTTTGCCTTCTCGGTGGCGTGCTGGCCCGCGTTGCGGCCAAAGACGATCACGTCGAGCAGACTGTTGCCCATCAGGCGGTTGCGGCCATGGATGCCGCCAACGACCTCGCCGGCTGCAAACAGATTTTCAACATCGGTCTGGCCGTCCGGTGTGATATGCAGGCCGCCGTTCTGGTAATGCAGCGTCGGATAGACCAGAATGGGCTCCTTCCGGATGTCGATGCCATGCTTGGCGAACATCCGCATCATGGCGGGAATCCGCTTTTCAATGGTGCCGGCTCCGTTTTTGAGCTCAATCATCGGGGTATCGAGCCAGACAGCCTGACCGGCGGGCGTCTTAACGCCCTTGCCGCGCTCGGTGCATTCCCGGATGATGGAAGCTGCGGCCACGTCGCGCGTTTCCAGCGGGTTCATAAAGACCTCGCCGTCGCAGTTGACGAGCATAGCGCCGACGGAGCGCACCTTCTCGGTGACGAGCGCGCCGTAGATCTGTGCAGGATAGGCTGCGCCGGTGGGATGGTACTGCAGGGTATCCGGATAAAGAAGCTTTGCCCCTGCGCGGTAGCCAAGCACAAGACCGTCGGCTGTTGCGCCATAGTGGTTGGAGGTCGGGAAGCCCTGATAGTGGAGCCGGCCTGCACCGCCGGTGGCGAGGATGACGGTTTTTGCCTTCGCAACCATCAGCTCCTTTGTCTCCATATTGAGCAGGACTGCACCCGCGCAGTGGCCGGCGTCGTCCTTGATGAGCTCAACGGCAGAGGTGAAGTCGACAACCTGGATGCCGCGGTTGAGAACCTCATCGCGCAGCGTGCGCATGATCTCCGCGCCGGAGTAGTCCTTGGCCGCGTGCATACGCTTGCGGGAGGTGCCGCCGCCGTGGGTGGTAATCATAGTGCCGTCCGGCGCCTTGTCAAACTCCACGCCAAGATCGGACAGCCAGGCAATGGCCTCCGGGGCATCTGTGACAAGCTTATAGAGCAGATCCTTCTGCGCGGCAAAATGACCGCCGCCGTAGGCGTCGAGGAAGTGCTGAGCGGGAGAGTCGTTCGGCTTGTCGGCAGCCTGAATGCCGCCCTCAGCCATCATGGTGTTGGCGTCGCCCATGCGGAGCTTTGTGACAATGATGACCTTCGCGCCGGCCTTGCTGGCCTCGATGGCTGCAGAGCAGCCTGCGCCGCCGCCGCCGATGATGAGCACGTCCGCCTCGTAATCAGGCTTCGTAAGGTCAAACGTCTCATGCAGGATGCGTGACTGACCCTCCAGGAGCTCTGCCAGCTCCAGCGGAACCTTCTGGCCCTTGTTGGGGCCGAAGCGCAGCTCGGTGAACTGCTCGGTGCGGTAGTCGGGATGGAATTTCTTTAAAAGTACGTCCTTTTCGTCCGCTGTCATGCGGCGGGGATCCAGCTTGATGTTTTCCTGGCGGGCAGCTTCCACCTTGCGGATGGAGGCCTGCATATTCTGATCGTGATACATAGTCTGCCTCCTGCTTACTTTTCAATCTCGCGGTGGTTGTAAAGCTCTTTGATCTCGTCAAGCGGTTTTTCCATGAGGCTTTCGATAAGCGCCTCGAACTTGCCGTCCTTGATCTCCTGCACGCGCTCATCCAGATGCGCGCAGTGCGGGGCGATATATTTGCCGTTCAGACGCCGGGCCAGCATGGCGACCTGCGGATGGGAAATACCTGCGGGACAGCGGGACGAGCATACACCGCACATGACACAGTCAAAGGATTCCTCTGCGCACTTGTCAAATTCGCCGCGCTGGGCGTAGGCGATGTACTGCATGACGTTCAGCCCCTGCGTGCAGGCCTTGGTGCAGGCGTTGCAGCCGACGCAGGCGTAAATCTCCGGGTACAGCTGCATCATGACCATCTGGGTCGGCTGCAGCTTCTCCATGTCGTAAACTTCCTTGACCAGCGGGAAAAACGGCAGCGTTGCCACGTACATGTTATTCTCTACACGCGTCGAGCATGCGAGGCACGCCTTCAGCTCCCGGTCGCCGGCGATGCGGTAGATGGTAGCGCACGCGCCGCAGAAGCCGTTGCGGCAGCCGCAGCCGCGCACAAGCTGATAACCGGAATATTCCATTGCTTCCATGATGGTCAGACTGTCCGGCACCTCATATTTTTTGCCGAACAGGAAAACCGTCACCATATTTTCCATACCTGTTCTCCTTTAATACTCATTCGGCAGCTCGTCGAGCTGGTCAAAACGGAACACCGGGCCGTCCTTGCAGACGTATTTATCGCCGATGTTGCAGCGACCGCACTTGCCAAGGCCACATTTCATTTTGAGCTCCATCGTGGTGTAAACCTGCTCACGTGCAAAGCCGAGCTCCATAAGTCCTGCCAGCGTGAACTTGATCATGATGGGAGGGCCGCACATTACGACGGTCTTGTCGGTCGTGAAGCCGAGCTCCTTGACATAGTTCGGGACAAAGCCGACATGGCCGTCCCATTCCGGCTGCTCGCGGTCGATGGTCAGATGGACATTGATGCCGGCTTCCTTGCACCAGACGTTCGCAATCTCCGGGAAGTCGACCAGATCTTCCTTCGAGCGGGAGCCGTAGACAATGTCAATCTTGCCGTAGCGGTCGCGGTAGTGGCGGCAGTAGTTGATGACCGAGTGCAAGGGCGCAAGGCCAATGCCGCCCGCGATGAACAGAAGATCCTTGCCGGCAAAGGCGGTGTCGACCGGGAACCCGTTGCCGTAGGGGCCGCGGACGGTAATCTGCTGGCCGGGCTCCATGGCGTGAAGCCATTCGGTCACGCAGCCGCATTTTTTGATGGAGAACTCCACATAGTCCTCCAGCGTCGGGCTGGAGGTGATGGAGAACAGCGCCTCGCCGACGCCCGGCATGGAAAGCATGGCACACTGGCCGGGGATATGGACAAAGGGCTTTTTACCGTCAAGGCCGACCACACGGAACGTTTTGACGTCCGGCGTGTCGACGCGGATGTCCGTGACGACGGCAATATTGGGGATCAATGGATCATTTCTCATGCGTGTTCCTCCCCAAGCGTTTTGATGACTTTTACAATGTTCATATGGATCGGGCACTTGGCCAGGCACCGGCCGCAGCCGACACAGCCAAAGATCCCGTCGTTGTTATCCGGGAAATAGACCAGCTTATGCATAAAGCGCTGGCGGAACCGCTCAAGCTGCGTCGGGCGCGGCTGACCGGCGGACATTTTGGTGAAGTCCGAGTACATGCAGCTGTCCCAGCAGCGGAACCGCCGCACACACTTGCCGGAGTCAAATTCCTTGATGTCGTAGCACTGACAGGTCGGGCAGACAAAGGTACAGGTGCCGCAGCCAAGACAGCTTTCCGACAGCTGCTTCCACTCGGGACGGTCAAAGAGCGCCTTGGTCTTGCCGACACCGGCAGCCGACAGATCCAGCTCTGCCAGCGGCAGCTTTTCAAGAAGCGCGTGCGTGCGGCTTCTCTGTGCCTGGACGGCACCATCATCGGCATCTTTCAGCAGGGAAAGCGCCGCGGTCAGGGCCTCGCCCTTTTCCGTGTTGGCCTGCCAATACAGGCTGTCACCCTCCAGCCAGCAGCTGATATCGCCCTGCGGCTGCGCAGGATCGATGCCGAAGGACTGGCAGAAGCAGGTCTCCTCCGGCCTTGTGCAGGCCAGCGTAATGACTGTGCCATTCTGCCGGCGGGCGGCATAATAGGTGTCCTGCGGCTCAGACAGGAATACCCTGTCCAGAATCTCAAAGCTTCTTGCGTCGCATGCACGCACACCGAACAGCACAAACGGCTCTGCGGGATTGCGTGTTTCCAAAAGCTCCAGCTGCTTGCCGGTTACGCGGAAGCCGACCAGATTTTCAACCTGCGGGAAAAACAGATCCTTGGCGGAGCGGACAGTATTGAGCTTCTGCGTCAGAGACAGCCCCTCCTGCCAGACGGTGAAGCTTGCCTGACCGGCTGCATCGTCAGCCGGGATATAAAGCTTCTGCTGTGCGGCAATTGCGGCAAACAGCTGCTGCAGCGAAGAAACGGGAAGCTGCTTCATTGTCCGTCACCTCCTCTTTCATAGATCACGGACGGCTCACAGTCGTCCTTGCGGAAATCCATGAGCGGTGGGCGGGAATCGAAGTCCGCACCGGCCTGATATTCGCCGTAGAGTTCGTTGATATCCTTGATGAATTTCCGGTTGAGCAGGTGCAGCGGGATGTGCTGCGGACAGACTCTTGAGCATTCGCCGCAGTCGGTGCAGCGGGAAACCACGTGGAACGCACGAATGATGTGGAACATGTTTTCCTCGAACGAATCGGCGATGGCCTTGTTTTCCACGCCGGAATCATGGTTGTCAAACACGCATTTTTCACACGAGCAGGCAGGACAGACATTGCGGCAGGCGTTGCAGCGGATGCAGCGCGAGAGCTCTCCGCGCCAGAACGCATAGCGCTCGTCCGGGGTCATGGCCTCGAGCCTTGCAACCTCGTCAAAGCGTCCGCAGTCCGGGTTTTCCTCGCCCTGTTCGCCGAGAAGCTCGTCGAATGCAGCGACTTTCTTACTTTTACATGTTTTGCACTTGAGAAGCAGTGCGTCAGATTTTTTGACGGTTTCGTCGCCATAGATCGTGGAAATGTGCAGATCCTCGCCATCCTGTGTCACAGCGGTGACGCCGGACAGGCCATGGGCCTTGATTTCCTCCATGTCACACATGCCGTCACACTGGACGCCGACGGCGTAAACAGCTTCGCGCAGAATGCGGTGCTCCTTCAGAAGCTGTACAAAGGAATAGCTGTCGCACGGCTTGAGGAATACGGCGGCCTTGCCGCCCTTTCTCGATTCTGCAATCAGATATTTGGACAGGTTTGCGCCGCAGAATACGCTCCAGACGAACTCTTTTTCAACCGCTGCAGCGCTTGTGAACACTGCAGGCGTCAAATCGTAGAAAAACTCGCCGGCTTTCCAGCCGATGACGCGGTCCACGGTGCCGTCCGTCAGAAGCTGGATGGCTTTTTCTTTTACTCCTTGCATCTGAGGTCCTCCAGTCTGCGGTTTTCGCCGAGTTTGGTGATGGTGGCGGCAAAGTCATTCATGGTGGCGGCAAATTTTGCGCCCTCCGCTGCCGAGACCCATTCGACTCTTGTGCGCTCACGCTCAATGCCGAGGAAATCCAGCATTGAGAACAGCAGCGTCATACGGCGCCGGGCATAGTAGTTGCCGGTTGTATAGTGGCAGTCGCCGGGGTGGCAGCCGCAGAGAATGACGCCGTCGGCTCCGCGCTGGAAGGCACGGAGGATGAACATCGGGTTCAGACGGCATGAGCAAGGGATCCGGATGATCTTTACATTGGCCGGGTAGCTCAGCCGGTTCGTACCCGACAGATCGGCGCCCGCATACGAGCACCAGTTGCAGCAGAATGCTACGATCGTGGGGGTCCAGTTGCCGTTTATCTGCATATCGCATCCACCTCCGCCATGATCTGTTTGTTGGAGAAGCCTTTGAGATCCATCGCGCCGGACATGCATGCAACGGTGCAGGCACCGCAGCCCTGACAGACGGCCGGATTGACCTGCGCCACGCGCCGGATGAGCGTTGTGCGGTTCGGGCCTCGGAATTCTTTATCCATGTACGTAATTGCGCCGTAGGGGCAGACCTTTTCACAGTTGGAGCAGCCGTTGCACATCATCTCGTCGGGCTGTGCCACGCACGGGTTGCACGTCAGGCTGTCCTTGCACAGAAGGCCGATGACCTTGGCGGCGGCGGCGGAGGCCTGCGCAACCGTCTCCGGGATATCCTTCGGGCCCTGGCACATACCGGACAGGAAAATACCGGCGGTCGGGCTTTCAACCGGGCGGAGCTTCGGATGTGCCTCGGTGAAGAAGTCATTGGTATCCATCGAGGCCGTCAGCATGGTTGCAAGCGGTCTTGCAGATTTATCCGGCTCAATCGCCGCAGCCAGGACGACCATGTCGGCGTCAATGTGAAGCTGACGGTTATCAAGCAGGTCCGACGCCTGTACCTTGAGCTTGCCGTTTTCAGGTGTGACCTTGCCGACCATGCCCTTGATGTAGTGAACGCCGTACTGCTCAACCGCGCGGCGGTAGAACTCGTCGAAGTTCTTGCCGGGGGTACGCACGTCAATATAGAACACATAGACGTCCGTATCCGGGTATTTTTCGCGGCAGAGCATCGCGTGCTTCGCCGTGTACATGCAGCAGATCTTGGAGCAGTAGGGCTTACCCTTCTCTGCGCCGTCGCAGCGGGAGCCCACGCACTGGACAAAGACGATGGTCTTGGGATGCGTGCCGTCGGACGGGCGGAGCAGCGTGCCGCTTGTGGGGCCGGCTGCGTTCATGAGGCGCTCAAATTCCAGTGAGGACACGACATCCGGGCTCTGGCTGTAGGCAAATTCGTCAAATTTCGACAGGTCGATGGGATTGAAGCCCGTCGCGGCGACAATTGCGCCGTATTCCTGCTCGACAAATGTATCCTGCTGCTTATAATCGATGGCGCCGGCGGTGCAGACCTTGGCGCACACGCCGCATTTGCCGTTTTTGAGCATGTTGCAGTAGTTGGGGTCGATGGTGGCGACTTTCGGCACTGCCTGTGCAAACGGGATATAGATGGCGCGGCGGTTGTCCATGCCGAGGTTAAACTCGTTCGGGACCTTTTTCTGCGGACACTTTTCCGTGCAGGCGCCGCAGCCGGTACAGACATCTTCGTTGACGAAGCGCGCCTTCCGGCGGATCTTTACGTGGAAATTGCCGACGAAGCCGCCGATGGCTTCAATCTCAGAATAGGAATAGATATGGATCTTTTCATTCTGTGCGCAGTCCACCATTTTCGGTGTCAGGATGCAGGCTGCGCAGTCAAGCGTCGGGAAGGTTTTGTCGATCTGCGTCATTTTGCCGCCGATGGTCGGCTGCTTTTCAACGATATCGACCTCAAAGCCGGCCTCTGCAATGTCGAGTGCAGTCTGGATGCCGGCGATGCCGCCGCCGATGACAAGCGCGCGCTTGGTCACAGGGCTGGTGCCCGCGGTGAGCGGTGCGTTCAGGTGAACCTTGGCAATCGCCGCGCGGCCGAGAATGATGGCCTTTTTTGTGCCTGCCTCCTTGTCCTTGTGGATCCAGGAGCATTGCTCACGGATGTTGGCGATCTCAACCATGTAGGGGTTGAGGCCGGCCTTCTGACAGGTCTTGCGGAAGGTCTGCTCGTGCATACGCGGCGAACAGGAACAGACGACCACACCGGTTAGATGATACTCGTGGATCTTATCCTGAATCATCTGCTGGCCGGTCTGGGAACACATATATTGATAGTTGGTGGAGAATACAACGCCAGGTTCCTGTGCAAGCGCCTGTGAGACTCTCTCCACGTCTACGGTTGCGGCAATATTGCTGCCGCACCAGCATACGAATACACCGATTCTCTGCATTGCTTCCCCTCCTTACTTTCTGTATTTTCTGAATGCCGCAGCAATGGCCTGCTGCGGCAGATTCTCGTCGAGAATCTGCGCAATACGTTCGGGCTTCAGGTGATCCATGCCCTGCTGACGCTCTGCGGCGTTGCGCACAGCCTCAATGAGCTTGGCCGGCTCAACGGCCCGGGGACACCGCTCCACGCAGGCAAAGCAGCTCAGGCAGGTATAGATGCCCTTGGAGGAAAGCAGCTCCTCAATCCGACCGTTTTCGACCATGGAGACAAACTGATGCGGATGGTATTCCATCTCATCATACGCCGGACAGCTTGCCGAGCATTTGCCGCAGCGCATGCACTTTCTCGGGTTCACGCCGGAAATGCGGGTGACGGTATCCAGAATGTTCTGATTGCTCATACGTCCTCCTCCCCGCAGCCAAGCGCTTCGGCCAGAAGCTCGGTAAAATAAACGACAGGACAGGATTGATCGGTGTTCTGCACCAGATTGTACATGCAAAGAGGACATGCCGTAATCAGCAGCTCTGCGCCCTGCGCGTTTGCGTTATCCAGAATTTTCTGCGCCTGCTTGGAGGCGTAGCTCTTGTTTTCAACGGCCATGTAGCCGCCGCAGCACTCGTTGCGCTGTGCGTAGATTACGGGCTCTGCGCCGATGGCGCGGATAAAGTCCTCCAGGATGTGCGGATTTTCCGGGTCATCAAACTGCATCTCGCGGCTGGGCCGGAGCAGCATGCAGCCATAATAGGCACCGATTTTTTTGCCGGTGAGGGGCTTTACGACGGCCTGGCGGACTTTGTCCCAGCCAATTTCGTCGCGCAGAACCTCAAGATAGTGGAGAACTCTAGTCTCACCTGTGTACGGGGTGTCCAGCTTTAAGTAATTGTTGGCCTTTGTGCAGATGCTTTCATTGCTTTGCATGTCGCCGTTGACGCGCTTGAGCACATGGTGACATGCCGAGCAGAGCGATACCAGCGGCTGGCCCGCGTCCCGCGCGGCGGCAAGCGCGCGGATGGATGCCAGCCTTGTGGCAATCTCATCGTTCGCCTGCGGATACACCGCGCCGCAGCACTGCCACTCGGGGATCTCGCAAAGCGAGAACCCGAGCTTTTCAGCAGCAAGCCGGCCGGCCCGATCCAGCTGCGCGCCCTTTGTTTTGAGCGTGCAGCCGGGGAAATAACTGTAATTCATGGCAGCCTCCCCCCTCAGATCATGTTTTCCGGATGGAACACCTCGTCAAAGCGCTCTGCCGTCAAAAATCCAAGGCTGACACACGCTTCCTTCAGGGAAATGTTCTCCTTGTATGCTTTCTTTGCCGTTTTTGCCGCGTTTTCATAGCCGATGTAGGGGTTGAGCGCGGTGACCAGCATGAGCGAGTTATGCAGGTTATGATCCATCTTTTCCCGGTTGGCGCGGATGCCCACAGCGCAGCGGTCGTTGAATGAGGTGATGGACTCTGCCAGAAGTCTTGCCGACTGCAGGAAGTTGTAGATGCAGACCGGCATGAACACATTCAGTTCGAAATTGCCCTGCGATGCGGCCATCGATACAGCCACGTCGTTGCCCATGACCTGTACGGCGACCATTGTGACGGCCTCGCACTGCGTGGGGTTGACCTTGCCGGGCATGATGGACGAGCCGGGCTCATTTTCGGGGATGAAGATCTCGCCCAGGCCGTCTCTGGGGCCGGAGGCCAGCCAGCGCACGTCGTTTGCAATCTTCATCATGTCCGCCGCCAGAGCCTTGAGCGCGCCATGGGCAAAGACAAGCTCATCCTTGGAGGTCAGCGCGTGGAACTTGTTTTCTGCAGTTTTGAACTGCTTGCCGGTCAGCGCGGAAATTTCTTCCGCGACCCGCACGTCGAAGCCCTTGGGGGCGTTGAGTCCCGTGCCGACGGCGGTACCGCCGAGCGCCAGCGTTTTCAGCTCCGGCAGGGCCAGCGTCAGAAGCGTGAGATCCTTTTCCAGACTGCTGCGCCAACCGGAGATTTCCTGTGAGAAGGCAATCGGCGTTGCATCCTGCAGATGGGTACGGCCGGATTTGACAATGCCCTCATTTTCCTGCTCCAAACGGCGGAATGTGGCAATGAGCGTCTGCACGGCGGGGATGACACGATCCTCAATGGCACAGGCTGCCGCAATGTGCATGGCGGTGGGGAAGGTGTCATTGGAGGACTGCGACATGTTGATATCGTCGTTCGGATGCAGGAGCTTTTTGCCTGCAATCTCATTGCCGCGGCCTGCAATGACCTCATTGGCATTCATATTGGACTGCGTGCCGGAGCCGGTCTGCCAGACAACGAGGGGGAAGTTATCCAGAAGCTTACCGGAGATAACCTCGTCGGCTGCCTGCTCAATGGCGGCAAGCTTTTCGTCGGTCATTTTTTCCGGGCGCAGCGCATGGTTGGCGCGCGCGGCTGCCTTCTTCAGAATGCCGAAGGCGTGGACGATCTCTGCCGGCATGGTTTCAATGCCGACGCCGATCGGGAAGTTGTGATGGCTGCGCTCGGTCTGTGCGCCCCAGTATTTATCGGCGGGTACCTGAACCTCGCCCATCGAGTCATGTTCAATCCGATATTCCATGTTGCTGCTCTCCTGTTTCTTTCAGATGTGTCAGATTTCGATCTGACGGATGACTTCTTTCAGCTTTTCTGCGCTCATGCGCAGCTTATCGACTTCGCTGTCGGTGAGCTCGTTGAGGATCTTGCCGCGAACGCCGTTGTTGTCAACAAGCGCCAGTGTGGACAGGCAGACGTCCGACACGCCGTATTCGCCATGCATCATGGTCGAGACCGTGAGGGCCGTGCCGGCGGTACTCTGCACGCACTTGCACAGGTGGCATACGGACATGGCAACGGCATAGAACGTTGCGCCCTTGTTCTTGATGACCTGCCCGCCGGAGGTCTTGACAAACTGTTCAATCTCCTCGTAATTGCGATCCCATTTGATACGGTCAGCATCGGGAGAATGCTGCTTGTAGGAATCAATGTGGTTGTTGGCGATGTGCACCAGCGACCAGGGCACGAAGGACGAGTCGCCGTGCTCACCGTAGACGTGCGCGTGCACGTTCTTCGGGCTGATGCAGAAGCGCTTGGCCAGCGTGGACTGCAGGCGGCTGGTGTCCAGAATTGTGCCGGAGCCAATGATATGGCTTTCGGGAACGCCGGAGATTTTGTGGAACACATAGGTCAGCACGTCGACCGGGTTGGAGACGATGATATAAATTGCGTCCGGTGCGGTGGCGGTGATTTTCGGAGTGATGTCCTTGAGAATGTTGACGTTGGCCTGCGCCAGCTCCAGACGGCTCTGTCCAGCCTTGCGCGGAAGGCCCGAGGTAATAATGACAATGTCGGAACCGGCTGCTGCGTCATAGTCGCCGGAGCGGACAATTGTCGGGGAACAGAACGGTGCTCCCTGATAGATATCCATGGCTTCACCGAATGCCTTCTGCTTGTTGACATCGACGAGTACGATTTCCGATGCAGTACCCTGAATCATCAGGTCATTTGCAATAGTTGCACCAACACTGCCGGCGCCGATCACAGTAATCTTGCTCATATTGATATCCCCCATATCATTATTTCATAAAAATATACCGATATAATTTTATCGGTTATAACGATAAAATTATATCGGTATTAGGCTGTAAGTACAAATGCTTTTTTATGCCATGCCATATGAAAAAATATATAAGATGACATGGGGCTCTTAGGGTATGTCTGAAAATTGGTGATGTGACCGGCAGCGAGGAATTTTCGTGGTGCGCAAGACATTTTTTTGCAGGAATCCTGACGTATTTCAAGGAAAAATGATGCAGCACAGCGCGAAAAGGCCCGCTGTCCGGGGGCGTTGGCAGGTTTCAGATACACCCTGGGCGTCAGGTTTAAAATGATGCCTTATGATCACGGATATACTGCACAAAACCGGATTCAATCTCACTCATTGCATATTGCTTGTGATATACCAGCGCATTGAGATACAGGCTCTGGTTATCGGTACACGGCAGCTGCACAAGGTTCCACCGGCGCTTGCACTGATCCGGAATGCGCGGCGCGAACATGTAGGAGTTAGGGATTTTTTCCAGCAGCGCCATCTGGGCCAGCCGGTCCACGCTGTAGATCTTGCGGCGTATGGGCTCCTCCTTGCCCTGTACACGGAATACATCACCATGCACAATCTCCGGCAGCCCCTCAAGATCAGCGCGCATGACAGACTGCTGGTTTGCCAGCGGATGCGACTTGTTCAGTGTGACAAGATAGTGGTATTTATTGAGAAGCTCGAACGACAGGCCGCGCGCGCTGGTCTGCTCGTCGAAATAATCGCGATATTCCGAGCGGAACCGGATAACGCCAATTTCTGTTTCACCGCTGGCCAGCGTCTCCAGCGCAATGCGTGCGTGGCATTCCCGGATAACAGCGTCGACCGGCTCTGCCTCCGGCAGCCCGGCAAGATACTGCGCGGTCAGATCCAGCGCAGCGGCTGAGCGCGGGATGCACACGCGCAGCCGGTTGGCAACAGCGCGCTTGGGCCCAAGCGCCTCGATGGCTTCGGTTTCACGCAGGATGGACTTCGCGTGCTGCAGGAAAATTGTTCCGCGCGTCGTGGGGCGCACGCCGCGTGTGGAACGCTCAAAGATGCGGAAGCCCAGCATCTGTTCGACGTCATGCAGGATGCGGCTGAGATTCGGCTGGCCGATGAACAGGTTTTCAGCAGCCTGCGAGATCGAGCGGGTGCGCTCAATCTCAATAATATATTGTAAGTGCTGTGTATTCATTGGAGTGCCTCGTTTTCATTCTATATCATTTATAATATATCAGTTTTTCGCGTCATTTGCAACAGCTTTCCCGTGCTGCCCATGCACAAAATCGAATATATTATTCTGCAGCGGCCTGCGGCTGGTCCTGACTGCCGCTCTGCGCGACGGGGAGCTCCACAAAGAACGTGTTGAGGCCGCCGGCACTCTGGGCCCAGATACGCCCGCGGTGCTCGTGTACGATAGCCTGTGCAATGGAAAGACCGAGCCCGAAGCTGCCGGTGCGCGTGCGTGCGGGATCGGCGCGGTAAAAGCGCTTGAAAATATTTTTCAGTGTTTCCTGCGAGAGGGTGTCGCCTTCATCTGCAACCAGCAGCCGGCAATGCGACCGCCCTGTGCGGACGAGCTGTACGGCGATGGTGCCGCCGGAGGCATATTTCTGCGCATTGTCCAGCAGAATCTCCACCACCTGCTGCAGAAGGCGGCCGTCGCCGGAAACGGTAATATCCGGCTGGATCTGCGTCTGCAGCTGCAGGCCGCGCTCAAAGCAGGCGGCCTCGAAATAAAGCGCGGTGTCCGATACAAGCGTGCTGAATGAAACCGGAACGAACGACGGCACAGCCTGCCCGTTTTCCGCGCGCGCCAGCTCCAGAAGGCTTTCCACCAGCGCGCGCATCTGCTGCGCCATGGTGACAATG
Source organism: uncultured Oscillospiraceae bacterium (assembly GCA_934636305.1). Lineage (GTDB taxonomy): Bacteria > Bacillota > Clostridia > Oscillospirales > Oscillospiraceae > CAG-170. Next base: position 28,191 of record CAKUAM010000001.1, on the reverse strand, counting down.
CCGTCTGTGAACTGTGTCCGGTGCGCCTCGTCAAAGTCGCCGCTCTGCAGCAGCTGCGCATTTGTGAGGATCACGGTCAGCGGCGTTTTGAGCTCATGCGAGGCGTCGGCAACAAACTGCCGCTGCTGCTGCCAGGCGGTATCCACCGGGCGAACGGCCCAGTGCGCGAGCAGCGCGGAGAGCGCAAGCAGCGCCGCCAGCGCTGCTGCGCCAACCATGGCGCAGGTCTGTACAATGCCGCGCAGCGTCTGCTGTTCGCTGCTTGTATCGGCAAAAATGACGCGCGTGGGAATGCCGGACGCGGCAATATAATACCGCAGGTTATAGTTCGGAAGCTCGCCGATGGATTCTTCGCCGGACAGAGCTGCATTTGTTACCTGTTCGAGAAACGTCCGGTTGGACAGGTCATAGTAGCTGGAGCCGATGGCAACTAGATTGCCGTAGAAATCCCGCTGCAGCACAAAATACGGCAGACGCACCTGCTGCGGCTGCTCGTCCGGCAGCACCGGCTCAAAGGGGTTGGCAGCGATGGCCTGCATCATGCTGATGGACTGCGTGCGCAGGTTCTGCTTTGTCATGGTGTAAACAAGGCCGAAGATCACGCCGAGCATAAGGAGCGCGACGAGCATCACAACAGCAATGATCTTCAGGCGAAGCTTGCGGATCAAGTCTCACTCACCTCCAGATGGTAGCCCAGCCGGCGTACAGATTCAATGCGGACATTCGAGCCGATGCCGGCCAGCTTCTTGCGAAGAAAGCCGACATACACCTCCACGTGATTTTCAACCGCATTGGAGTCAAATCCCCATACCTTGGACAAAATGGCCTCCTTGGAGGCGTTGTGCCCCTTCATCTGAAGAAGAAACCGCATGACGTCAAATTCCCGCGCGGAGAGCCGCATCTGCTTGTCCCCGCAGACGAGCGTGCACGAGTCAAGATCCAGCGAGGTGTTGCCGAAGGAGAGTGTGTTGACCTCCCCACCCTGCCGCCGCAGCAGCGCTCCGATGCACGCCAGAAGCTCCCGCATGTCAAAGGGCTTCGTAAGGTAATAATCGGCGCCCGCATTCAGCCCGGCAATGCGGTCCTCCAGCGAGGAGCGGGCTGTGAGCATCAGAATAGGGGTGCCGCAGCGGTTCGCGCGGACCTGCTGCGCGACCTGGTACCCGTCCATTTTGGGCATCATCACATCGAGAATCAGAAGATCATAGATGCCGGATTCCGCGTACTGCTCACCAGTTTCGCCGTCGTAGACGGCTTCGACATCGAAACCCTTGCTTTCAAGCATGCTCTGCAGGGAGTCTGCCAACAGCTTTTCATCCTCAATAATCAGAATTTTCATGGTACTGCCTCCGATCGCTTTTCATTATACTAGATCCGGATGCTGAAATAAAGCTGAAAAACGGTCATAATTGCGTCATGCTTTCTTTACAATTTGTTCTCAGACTTTTCAGCGTTATTTCAGAATTGCGCGGTATGCTGAAGGCACAGAAACAAAGAAACCCACGTGCACTGCAGGGCGCACGGAAAGGAGCGTATAAATATGTACGAGAACAACAATGAATATCGTGAGAACGAAACCATTCAGCACCAGCAGGCATACAACTATGAATGCAGTGGCGGCGCACAGCCGCAGTCCTCTGCGCCGGCGGCCGTGCAGAAGAAGTCCGGAAAGCAGGCCGGCAAGGTTGTGGCGCTGCTGCTGGCGTGCGCACTTGTCGGCGGCGGCTCCGGCTGGGGCGCAGCCGCACTGGCGCAGAAAAACAGCACCGCACAGGCTGCTGCAGCAACCGGATCGTCGGCGTCGTCCGTCGTGCTGGAAGGAAAGCGGGACACCACGGCGCTGACAGTCGCAGCCATTGACACCAGCAAGGAGCTGACGGCCAGTGAGGTCTACGCCCAGAATGTCAACTCGACAGTCGGCATTACCACCTCGATCACAACAAACTACTTTGGTTATCAGACAACGGCGGCAGCCTCCGGCTCCGGCTTTATTCTGACAGCAGACGGCTATATTGTCACGAACTACCACGTTGTGGAAAGCTCGAACGCAATCACCGTTACCACCTATGACGGCACAAAATATGATGCAGCACTTGTCGGCTACGATGAAAGCAATGATATCGCTGTCCTGAAGATTGATGCATCCGGCCTGACGCCGGTCGTGCTGGGCGATTCCAATTCGCTGGCCGTCGGTGACGACGTTGTGGCAATCGGCAATCCGCTTGGCGAGCTGACCTTCTCCCTGACAGCTGGCACTGTGAGCGCACTGAACCGGGAGATCACCCTCTCGAGCGGCACAACCATGAACCTGATCCAGACAGACTGCGCCATCAACTCCGGCAACTCCGGCGGTGCGCTCTTCAACATGTACGGCGAGGTTGTCGGCATCACAAATGCAAAGTATTCCGGCTCCGGCTCGTCCTCGGAGGCTTCGATTGATAACATTGGCTTTGCAATCCCGATCAGCTCTGTGCGCTCGATTATCCAGTCCATCATTGAAAATGGCTACATTGTCAAGCCGTATATCGGCGTGAGCGTGTCGGATGTTTCGACAGAGACGCAGAGCTACGGCCTGCCGGAGGGGGCGGCTGTACGTGCGGTAACAGAAAATGGCCCGGCTGCACAGGCTGGTCTGCAGGCAAATGATATTATCACCACCGTAAACGGGCAGAGCATTTCCGGCAGCGCGGATCTTGTCCGGATCGTAAAGGCCGCGAACCCCGGTGACACGCTGGAACTGAGCGTTTACCGTCAGGGCCAGACGCTGAGCGTGACGCTGACCGTCGGCGAACAGACGCAGCAGGCACTGCCGGATACAACGGATTCGTCGGAGCAGCAGAGTGAGCAGAGCCAGCAGTCCGGCCCGTACCAGCAGGAAAATCCGTACAGCCAGTATGGCTACGGCGGTTTCCCGTTCAACTTCGGATGATTGTGCTTGATATAGCTTCTGCCTGACAGCATCTTCCCTATCAATATTCTTCCTTTGTAATCTTCCTGTTTCCCGTCAGGCAGACCAAGCGCCCCGTTCCGGTCACGGAACGGGGCGCTGTTTTTGCGGTTTTTTGCCGCTGATGCGCTGCCGGAGGCATAACAGATTCAGTTATTGATAGCACTCCGGCCGCAGCACGCCGATATACGGCAGGTTCCGGTAATAGTTGGCGTAATCGAGGCCATAGCCGACGACAAACTCATCCGGAATTTCAAAGCCAACCATATCGGTTTTGTAGCTTTCCGGGTGCCGCGTGGACTTGTCCAGGAAAGAAATGGTTGTGATGGAGGCTGGATTGCGCGCGCCGAACAGCTGGCGCAGATACTGCATGGTGAGGCCGGAATCAATGATGTCCTCCACGATGACCACATGGCGCCCCGTGATGTTGTTGTCGAGATCCTTAATCAGACGCACGACGCCGGTGGATTTGGCGGATATGCCGTAGCTGGAGACGGCAATGAAGTCCATATCGATGGCGCAGTTCATGCACCGGCACAGATCAATGTAAAAAAACGAGGCGCCCTTGAGGACACACACGAGGACGGGGCGCTTATCGCCGAGCTTGGCGGTGAGATCCGCACCAAGCTGCTCGACGCGGGCAGCGATGGCTTTTTCGGTATACAGGACGCGTTCAATGTCCTGTTCAGGCGTTCTGATGAGCATAGGTTCCTCCAAATTTGTGATATTGTCAACATTCCCATTATAACGGGGAGGAAGAAACAAGTAAAATAGATAACGCTAATCAGATATATAACAGGAACTTATCACACATATAAAAAAACAGTCATTTACAACGTAAAAAAAATAGCCTATAATCTGCCCGGAATGAAAAAATAAAGACAAACCTGCGGATAAGGAGTATTGAAGATGAGCAATTGTGCAATTGTAGGTATTAACTGGGGCGACGAAGGCAAGGGCCGTATGGTCGACCTGATCGCAAGAGACTATGATATCGTCTGCAGATATCAGGGCGGCAACAATGCCGGCCATACCATTGTCAACGAATACGGCAAATTCGCGCTGCATCTCATCCCGTCCGGCATTTGCCTGCCGGGTGTTGTGAATGTGCTGGGCAATGGCGTTGTCATTGACCTGGAGAGCCTCTGGGGCGAGATTGAGACGCTGCAGAAGGCCGGCGTATCTGTGACTCCGGACAACTTCAAGATTTCTGACCGGGCGACCATCGTGTTCCCGTACCACCGTGCGCTGGACGGCCTGGAGGAGGCCCGTCTGAAGGACAAGAAATATGGCTCGACGCTGCGCGGCATCGCACCGGTCTATTCGGATAAGTACCAGAAAAAGACAATCATGATCGGCGAGCTTCTGTACCCGGATTACCTCAAAAAGCGGCTGGCCTCCATCCTTGAATGGAAAAACCTCACCATTCAGAATGTCTACGGCGCAGAGCCCTATCAGCTCTCTGACATGCTGGCCTGGTGCGAGGAGTTTGGCTCCAAGCTGGCTCCGTATATCTGCGATACGACGAGTTATCTCTATGAGGCGCAGAAGGCCGGCAAGAACATTATGTTTGAGGCGCAGCTGGGTGCGCTGCGTGATATCGATTTCGGTATCTTCCCCTACACGTCCTCGTCCTCGTCCAATGCCGGCTACGCCTGCGTTGGCGCCGGCATCCCGGGCAGTCATGTGGACCGTACAGTCGGTATCGTGAAGGCGTATTCCACCTGTGTGGGCGAAGGCCCGTTCACGGCAGAATGGTTCGGCGAGGAAGCGGAAAAGCTGCGTGAGGCCGGCGGCGAATATGGCGCGTCCACGGGCCGTCCGCGCCGCGTGGGCCCCATTGACCTGGTCGCGACCCGGTATGGCTGCCAGATTCAGGGCGCAACTGAGGTTGCACTCACCAAGCTTGATGTCCTGTCTTATATGAAGGAAATCCCGGTGTGCGTGCAGTATGAGCTTGGCGGCGAAAAGACGGACAAGTTCCCGTTTACTGCTGCCATCGACGAGGCAAAGCCCGTCCTGACGACGCTGCCCGGCTGGGGCTGCGACATTTCCGGCGTCCGCAAGTATGAGGATCTGCCGCAGGCTGCCCGCGACTACGTGGAATATGTGGAAAAGGCGATCGGCGTGCGCATCAGCTATGTCTCTGTCGGCGCGGGCCGCGATGAGATCATCTACCGTTGAGGGAAGCGGAATGAAGCCGACGTATGAAAGCCCGCTTGCTTCGCGGTATGCATCAAAGACCATGCTGCATCTGTTCTCCCCGGATATGCGCTACGAGACGTGGCGCAGACTGTGGGTCGCGCTGGCCCGGGCCGAGCATGATCTCGGTCTGCCGGTAAGCCAGCAGCAGGTGGATGAGCTGGCTGCGCATGTGAGCCCGATCGATTACGAGGTGGTTGCCAGGCGTGAAAAAGAGGTTCGCCATGATGTGATGGCGCATATCTATGCCTATGGCTTGGATGCGCCCGGCGCCAGGGGGATTATCCATCTCGGCGCGACAAGCTGCTATGTGACGGATAACGCAGATCTCATTATTTACCGTGAGGCGCTGCGGTATCTGGAAAAGGAACTGAAGGCTGCCATGCAGAATCTCTGCGCCTTTGCAGATCAGTATGCGGCCATGCCGGCACTGGCCTATACGCATTTTCAGCCTGCACAGCTGACGACGGTGGGCAAGCGCGCGACGCTCTGGCTGCAGGATCTGCTGCTCGATCTGGAGGAGCTGCAGGATACGCTGCGCGCCATCCGTTTCCTCGGCTGCCGCGGCACGACAGGCACGGAGGCAAGCTTTGTGGAGCTGTTTGACGGCGACACGGCAAAGATCGATCAGATGAACCGGCAGATTGCGGCGGAGTTTGGCTTTGACAGGCTGTATCCGGTCTGCGGACAGACCTACCCCAGAAAGCTTGACAGCCGGATTCTGAATGTGCTGTCCTCCATCTGCCAGAGTACCAGCCGCATGGCCACGGATATCCGCCTGCTGCAGCATGACCGCCAGATAGAAGAACCGTTTGAGGAAAAGCAGATCGGCTCGTCCGCGATGCCGTATAAGCGCAATCCCATGCGCTGCGAGCGGATCTGCTCGCTTGGCCGCTATGTCATTGCCGATGCACAGAACGCACCCATGACGGCCATGACCCAGTGGCTTGAGCGCACGCTGGACGACTCGGCCAACCGCCGCATCAGCCTGCCGGAGGCCTTCCTGGCAACGGACGGTGTTTTGCGGCTGGTGCAGAACGTCACAGCAGGCCTGCATGTGAACGAGAAAATCGTGGAGAAGTTTGTGTGGGACTATCTGCCGTTTATCGCAACGGAAAACCTGATGATGGCCGCGGTCAAGCGCGGCGGCGACCGGCAGCAGCTGCATGAGATCATCCGGGAGGAATCCATGGAGGCGACTGCGAAGATGAAAAACGGCGAAAGCTGGGATCTGGTTCAGCAGCTGGCTGCCCGTCCGGAATTCGGCATGACGCAGGACGAGATCCGTGCGGAGCTGCAGCCGGAGCGCTACATTGGCCGCTGCCCGGAGCAGGTGGCTGCCATGACGGCGGCCTGCCGCGCAAAGATTGGCACGGGCGCGCAGAGCGCAGAGGATATCACATTGTAAGCGTGCAGAGAACACACAAAAATCAGCATTCCAAACAGAACAGACATCCAGGCACGGGCGCTGCAGCATACAGCGTCCGTGCTGTTTGTTTTAAAAGGAAGTTTGAAAATAAATTTAAGCGAAAACAGCGGAAATTCCTGTTGACAAACCGGAAAAACGTGATATAAATAATGCTTGCGAAAAAAGGAGGTAATGCGCCATGGTACAGGATCTGACCAGCGGAAGTCCGCTGAAACGAATCTGGCAGTTTGCAGTCCCGGTGCTGTTTGGTCTGCTGCTGCAGCAGGTATATTCTCTTGTGGATACAGCAATCGTTGGTCATGCGCTGGGTGTGATGGCGCTTGGCGGCGTCGGCGCAACCGGCTCTGTCAACTTTCTTGTGATCGGCTTCTGCAGCGGCCTTTGCACCGGCATGGCGATTCCGCTGGCACAGTCTTTCGGTGCAGGCGACGAGAAAATGCTGCGCCGGTATGTCGGCAACTGCATCTGGTTGGGCACAATCTGCTCGGCGGTGCTGCTGGCTGTGACGCTGCCGGTATGTCGGTCGCTTCTGTCGCTGATGGGAACGCCGCAGGAGCAGATGGGCTATGCCTATGACTATATTTTTGTCATTTTTATCGGAATCCCGACGACGATTCTATACAATATGAGTGCGTGTGTCCTGCGCGCGCTGGGCGACAGCAAATCCCCCGTGTGGTTTCTGGCTATCGCGTCCGCAATCAATATTGTGCTGGATCTGCTGCTTGTGTGCGTATGTAAGATGGGTGTGGCCGGCGCGGCCATTGCGACAGATATCTCGCAGCTTGGCTCCGGCCTTCTGTGCGTGTGGTATATCAAGCGGAAATTCCCGATCCTGCGGATGGAAAAGGAAGACTTCCGCCTGCGTAAAAATGAGGCGACACACCTTCTGGGCATGGGCGTGCCGGTTGGACTGCAGTTTTCCATTACGGCAATTGGCTCGGTCATTCTGCAGTCGGCGGTTAATTCTCTGGGCGCGGTCTGCGTTTCCGGCGTTGCGGTGGCTTCGAAGATCTATTCGCTGCTGTGCTGCCCGTATGACGCGCTGGCAATGGCGGCAACAAACTTTGCCGGGCAGAACCTTGGCGCGGGCAAATATGACCGAATCAAGCAGGGGGCCTATGCCTGTTTGAAGCTTGGCATTGTCTATTGTGCGCTGCACATGCTGCTGTCGCAGTTCGGGACGCGCTATCTTGTGCTGCTGTTCATGAATGCCGACGAGGCGCAGACCGTTCTGCGCTATGCGCAGATGTTCGGCTGCTCGTTTGCCTATGCAAGTCCGCTGCTGCTGGGGGTCAATGTGTTCCGCCTGTCCATTCAGGGCATGGGCTACAGCCGGCTGTCGCTGATCTCCGGCCTTATGGAGATGATTGCGCGGACGGTTATCAGCTTCTGGGCGGTGCCGGTGTTCGGCTTTACGGCAGCGTGCATGGCAAGTCCGCTTGCCTGGCTGCTGGCGGACTGCTTCCTTGTGCCGGCCTTCTATGGCTGCCTGAAGGCCAGACGGCAGCAGGCAGAGCGTGTGCGCAAGGTCATATCTGCGCAGCAATAACGTGATTGAGCAGAAGTGGTATCCTTGGACGGAGCGCTTCATGATCTTGTTGCGTTGGGATGCCTCCGGCGGCGCCATGCTTGCGGACTTCTTGCAAACCGCTGGGAAGTATGGTATCATGAAGCCACTGATCCGAAGGGGGAACTGGTATTGTTTTATGTTGTGCTTGCGCTGTTCACGGGGGCAATTGTTGCCGTGGACCAGCTGACCAAATATCTTGCGGCGATCCATCTGGCTGGCAATACGGTGGTGCTGATTCCCGGCTGGCTGCAGCTGCACTATATCACGAACGACGGCATGGCACTGAGCATGCTGCGCGGCGCAAGATGGCTGTTTGTGCTGATGACAGTTGTGTATCTGGTGATTGTGGTGCTGGTGTTCACGAAGAAATGGCTCAAAAAGAAGCCGGAGCTCTGGTGCGTGGCTGCGATCACAGGCGGCGCCATCGGCAATTTTATTGACCGCATTTCCACGGGGCTCGTAATTGATATGATCAGTATCCCGTGGTTTTCCACGTTCAATGTGGCGGATCTGTTTATCACATTCGGCGCGATCATTCTGGTGATCTATATCTTTGTGAAGGACAAGGAGCTGCTGGCTGACGAGCCCAAAAAGAAACGGGCGGATAACTCCCATGATGCTGACGCTTGACCGGGACGGCGAGCGCCTGGATGCGGCGCTGGCGCGTCTGGTGCCCACGCTCAGCCGCAGTCAGGTGCAGCGCCTCATTGAGCAGGGAGCTGTTACCTGCGGCGGACGGTCGGTTCGAAAGCAGGAAAAGCTTCCGGCGGGCAGTGAGCTGGTGCTCACGCTGCCTGAGGTGCGCGAGGTCCCAATCGAGGCGCAGCAGATCCCGCTCGATGTGCGCTATGAGGATGCGGATGTCATTGTCGTGAATAAGCCGAAGGGGATGGTGGTTCATCCGGCACCCGGCCATACCGACGGCACGCTGGTAAATGCGCTTCTGGCGCATTGCGGGGATTCGCTTTCCGGCATCGGCGGGGAGAAGCGCCCCGGGATTGTCCACCGGATCGACATGGATACCTCCGGCCTGATTATCGCGGCAAAAAATGATGCGGCGCATGCAGCGCTTGCGGCGCAGCTCAAGGATCATTCCCTGGCCAGAACGTATGTCTGCATTGTCTGCGGAAGGGTCAAGGACGACAGCGGCACAATCGATGCGCCCATCGGCCGCCATCCGACAGACCGCAAAAAAATGGCCGTTACACAAAAAAACAGCCGGGAGGCTGTGACGCACTGGCGCGTGCTTGAACGCTTTGCGGGCCACACGCTGGTGGAATGCCGGCTGGAAACCGGGCGCACGCACCAGATCCGCGTCCACATGGCCTACCGCGGCCATCCCATTCTGGGCGATATGGTCTATGGTCATAAAAAGCCGGAGCTCGGGCAGAGCAGCCAGTGTCTGCACGCGAAGGAGCTGACCTTCCTGCATCCGCGCAGCGGGGAACGCGTCACGGTGAGCTGCCCGTTGCCGGAATACTTTGACGCGCTGCTGCAAAAATTGCGCGCGAAGGGGTAAGAGCGCTTGACAACGCGCAAACTTTCTGCTACGATGGGCGCAGATTCTGAAAAGAGGACATCTTTATGTACGTTTCCTATGCATTCGGGTTTATTTTTACCTTTACTGTCTGCCAGTAAGGGTAATTTGTGATGCACGGAAACAACAGTTGTTTGCAGATGCGGCACAGATTACGCTGTGCCGCATTTTTATTTTGAGATTTGAATGGAAGGATAGGATTCATCATGGAGCTTTCTGAGTACAGACAGAGCATTGACAAAATTGACAGGGAGCTGCTGCGCCTGTTTGGCGAACGGATGCAGACGGCGGCTGGAATTGCAGCCTATAAGAAGGAGCACGCACTGCCCGTTCTTGACACCGGGCGGGAGCGCGAAAAGCTGGCGCAGATTGTAAAGGAAGCGCCGGATGGCCTGCAGGAGCAGGCGGTCAGCCTGTTCAGACTCCTGTTTTCTCTCAGCCGAAGCTATCAGAAGGAGATTCTTGGAACCAGCAGCCATCTGCCGGAGCTGTTAAAGAGCACAGTTGCGTCCACGCCGCAGCTGTTCCCGACCAGCGCCGCCGTTGCATGCCAGGGCGTAGAGGGCGCCTATTCCCAGCAGGCCTGCGACCGGCTGTTCCAGCATCCGAGTGTGTTCTACTGTGCGTCGTTTGAAAAGGTCTTTTCTGCCATCGAGCAGGGGCTGTGCCAGTACGGTGTGCTGCCGCTGGAAAACAGCACGGCAGGCTCCGTGAACGCTGTCTATGATCTGATGCAGCAGCACCGGTTCTCCATTGTGCGCAGCGTGCGTCTGCGCGTGGATCACAGTCTGCTTGCCCTGCCGGGCGCAAGGCTGTCCGAGATCCGGGAGATTGTTTCGCATGAGCAGGCGCTCAGCCAGTGCTCGGATCTGCTGAAATCGCTGCCGAATGTGACTGTGACCCGCTGCCAGAATACCGCAGAGGCGGCACGGCTGGTTGCGCAGTCCGGCAGGACGGATCTTGCGGCAATCGCCTCAAATGCCTGCGCAGAAATTTATGGCCTGCAGACGCTGCAGGCGCGCGTGCAGAACGAGCACGGGAATTATACGCGCTTCATCTGCATTGCGGCAAAGCCGGAAATTTATCCGGGTGCGGATCGTACAAGCCTGCTGCTGTCGCTCTCCAATGAGCCGGGCAGCCTCTATCAGGTGCTTTCGCGCATCTATGGCTGCGGCATTAACCTGACCAAGCTCGAAAGCCGCCCCATTGCCGGCAGCGATGATACCTTCCGATTCTATTTTGACCTGGAATCGTCGGTGTACGCGCCGGAGCTGCCGAAGCTTCTGGGCGAGCTGGAGGACACGTGCGAGCATGTGTGCTATCTTGGCAGCTATTCCGAGATTGTATAAACGAACGCCGCAGCGTCAGCTGACAACGGCGCACACGCCTGCGGATGCAGAATCCTGTCCAGGCTGACCGGGATCACCGGCTGATAGCTGCATCCCTGCAGGCGTTCCCCAAATATCTCATACGGAGTCTGCAGCTGTGCGATGAGTGCGAGCTTCTGCTGCCGCGGCAGCGTTTTGATCAGCGCCTCCAGCCGGGCCGCTGCCGTATGATCCTCGGTCTGCCACAGCGCCTCCAGCGCCTCCACCGGGTGCGCGCGCGTATACTTGGCGCAGGCTGTGCTGCGGCTCAGATGCTGCTGCAGCCGTCTGCGGATATCCGCTGCAATGCCGGTATAAAGGCTCCCGCCGCGGCAGCGTACAATATAGATATAATACATTATCCGTCCTGTCTGCGCTGCAGCGCATTGGCAATGGCCGCAAAACCGGGGATATCCAGCGTCTCACCGCGCACGGTGGGGGCAAAGCCGCACGCTTCTATCACGCCGGCAAGCGTCTGCTTGTCAAACTGTGAGAACCCGGCTGACAGCGCATTCAGAAGCGTCTTGCGCCGCTGGGCAAAGCTTGCCCGCACAACCTTGAAAAACATCTGCTCGCTTAGAATCGCGCAGACCGGCGTCTGCCGCATTGTGAGCTTCAGAACAGCGCTTGTGACCTTTGGCTGCGGAATGAAGCAGCTTGCCGGCACATCGAACAGAAGCTCCGGCTCAGCATAGTACTGGCAGAACACACTGAATGCGCCGTAATCGCCTTTGCCTGCCGGCGCGCAGATGCGCTGCGCGACTTCCTTCTGCACCATCACGGTCACAGCCTCAAAGGCGCGGCTCTCCAGCAGCGCTGCCAGCACCGGCGTTGTGATATAATACGGCAGATTGGCGCACGCCATCGGGCGCAGGCCGGAAAACTCCTCCTGCACCAGCTTTTTGATATCGGTCTTTAAAATGTCCCCGAAGATAATTTCCAGATTTTCATTGCCCGCCATTGTCTCGGCCAGCACCGGCTGCAGCGAGCGGTCGACCTCTACGGCCACGACCTTTTTTGCATGCTGGCACAGCTGCTGCGTCAGGGGGCCGATACCCGGCCCGACCTCCAGCACGCCGCAGGTGCCGTCTACGCCGGATTCCAGCACGATATTCTGCGGCACCCAGTTTTGTGTCAGGAAATTTTGCCCTTTCGCCTTGGAAAAGTGAAATCCATGGCGCGTCAGCAGCGCCCGGATCTCATTGATATTACAAAGATCCATAAAAAATCCGCCTTTCGTTGTATCCCAATGATACCAGACGAAGGGCGGATTTTCAATCAGTTTGCCGTTTTCTCCACGTAGACGTTTACATTCTGCGCACCCCATTGGATGCAGGCATCATAATCGGTTCCCATGTAAATATCAATGACGCGCGGATGGGCAAGCAGATTGCTGCCTGTATCCTCCGCGTAATAATCGCCCACCAGCGTGCCATCCTCCAGATACAGCCAGACATGTGTGCCATAGGGGATCATGCCCGGATTGACAGCCAGGGTCCGTCCCGCGGTTGTGTAGGTGCCGGTCGCTGTTGTGCCGGTCTGGCAGTAGGCCGTCGCGATGAAGGATCCCAGCAGCTCCAGCTCCGGCTCGGCGGCTGGTTCCTCCGGCTTTGCTGCCTCAGGCTCAGCTGCGGTCTCCGGCGCAGCCTCTGCTGCGGGCGCAGTCTCCGGCTGCTCCTGCGTGGATTCTTCTGCGGCTGCCGCTGTGGGCGCCTGTGCGGGTTCCGGCTCTGCAGAGGCTGATTCCTCCGGCAGTGCGGCCACAACATGCGGCTCAATCAGCACTCGCTGCCGCTGCAGCGTCTGCTGTGCGGCCGGTGCTTCGGCAGGTGGCTGCTGCTCCTGCCTGGCAGCGTTGGCAACGACAAGTCCGGCCAGCACCAGCAGCGCCGCACACAGGCAAAGCGCAAGCGGCTTCATACGTGTTTTCAGCTTCATTTGGAGAACCTCCTTTTTAAATTTGCGCGCGCACGGTTCTCTGTTTACAAAATAATGACATCCGGATTACAAAATGTCATGTTCGCTATTATAGCGCATTTTTTGAAAACGTCAAGAAAAACAGGCAGAATCCCGCCGCAGGTGCAAAATCCGGTGGAATTTATTTTTTCTGCGGGATTGACAGACCCCGGGAAACGTGCTATTTTTAATACTAGTCAAACGGCTGTGAAGGAGACATGTCGTGCGGACGCCATGCAGCAGAGAGAGACTCATCCGGTGCAAGAGTCTTTACACGGGCACGCACAGATACCGCTTCTGAGCCGCGGCGCGGAAATGCGCCGCCGGGTTCTCCCGTTACAGAGATCACAAGCGACGGATCGTCCGATCCGTAAGCAGGGTGGAACCGTGGAGCGTATAACGCCTCACCCCTGAAATGACAGGGGTAAGGCGTTTTTGTTTTGCCCCGAATCAAATTAGGAGGCTATCTTATGTCTGAAAACAATGAATTCTCGTTTGAAAATCCGCAGTACCGCAAAACGTACTGGCACACCTGTTCCCATGTGATGGCGCAGGCCGTCAAGCGTCTGTACCCAGAGGTCAAGCTGGCCATCGGCCCGTCGATCGACAATGGCTTCTACTATGATTTTGATGCACCGTTCAACTTTACGCAGGAGCATCTGGATGCCATTGAGGCTGAAATGCGCAAGATCTGCAAGGAAAAGCTGAAGCTTGAGCGCTTTGAGCTGCCGCGTGAAGAAGCCGTTCGGTTCATGGAAGAAAAGCAGGAGCCCTACAAGGTGGAGCTCATCAACGATCTGCCCGCTGACGCGCACATCTCGTTCTATAAGCAGGGTGAGTTTACCGATCTCTGCGCCGGCCCGCATCTCGACTCCACCGGCCGCATCAAGGGCAACGCCATCAAGCTGATACAGTGCTGCAGCGCTTATTGGCGCGGTGACTCCAAGCGCAAAATGCTGCAGAGAATTTACGCTGTTGCCTTCCCGAAGAAGGAAGAGCTTGACGCCTATCTTGCCGAGCAGGCAGAGGCACTCAAGCGCGACCACAATAAGCTGGGCCGTGAGCTGGAATACTTCACCACGGTTGACTGTATCGGCCAGGGCCTGCCGATCCTTCTGCCGAAGGGTGCGCGCGTCATTCAGCTGCTGCAGCGCTGGGTGGAGGACACCGAGCAGGCGCGCGGATATTTACTTACCAAAACGCCGCTCATGGCCAAGCGTGAGCTCTACAAGATCTCCGGCCACTGGGACCACTATCTTGACGGTATGTTCGTTCTCGGTGATCCGCACGACGAGACAAAGGAATGCTTTGCCCTGCGCCCGATGACCTGCCCGTTCCAGTATCAGGTCTTTTTGAACCGCGGCCGCAGCTACCGTGATCTGCCGATGCGCCTGGGCGAAACGTCCACGCTGTTCCGCAATGAGGACTCCGGCGAAATGCACGGCCTGATCCGTGTGCGCCAGTTCACAATTTCTGAGGGTCATCTGATCCTGCGTCCGGATCAGCTCGAGGACGAGTTCCGCGACTGCCTGGATCTTGCAAAATATTGCCTGGATACTGTGGGCCTGCTTGACAAGTGCACGTTCCGCTTCTCGCAGTGGGATCCGGCCAACCCCAAGAACAAGTACGAGGGCACCAAGGAGCAGTGGGACCATGCACAGAGCGTCATGGCCAGGATTCTCGACGATCTGGACGTCAAATATGACATCGGCATCGACGAAGCTGCGTTCTACGGCCCGAAGCTCGATATCCAGTATAAGAACGTCTACGGCAAGGAGGACACCCTTGTCACCATCCAGATCGACCTGCTGCTGGCCGAGCGCTTTGGAATGTACTACACCGACGAAAACGGCGAGAAGAAGCTGCCGTATATCATTCACAGAACGTCGCTCGGCTGCTATGAGCGCACGCTGGCTTACCTGATTGAGACGTATGCCGGTGCACTGCCCACGTGGATGGCGCCGGAGCAGGTTCGTTTCCTGCCGGTCACGGATCGCGCGGTTGACTACTGCAAGCAGCAGGCTGCCAGACTCACAAGCCAGGGCTACCGCGTAACAGTCGATACCCGCAGCGAGAAAATTGGCAAGAAGATCCGCGACGCGCAGATGGAGAAGATTCCGTATATGCTCGTCGTCGGCGACCGCGACATTGAGGCCGGTACCGTCTCGCCGCGCAACCGCACCGAGGGCGATATGGGCGCAATGACGCTCGAGGCTTTCTCCGTCATCCTCAAGGATGTTGTGGACAACAAGCTGAAAAAGTAAGCCAGGACACAAAAGCTGCCCGGCAGGCTGAGCCTGCCGGGCAGCTTTTATTGTATACAGAAAACCACCGGCAATGCCGGTGGTTGAGACTGTCAAAAAACTACGAAAAGGAGTTGGAATACAGAGCAGCAGGGGAAGAGTGAAGGGGGCAAAGAGCCCCCTTCGCGTTCAATCAACCAGTTTTTCGAACTTTTTCAAAGTTCGGAAAACTGTCTCAGCGGGGCGAAAAGATTTTTTCGACACGCTGAGACACCAGCAGTGCCGGTGGTTATGTGACTGTTTCGCGCTTCCGGGAGGTTATGCTTGCCGGAAAGTGTGCTTAGGGTGTTGCAGCGCTGCAGAATGTTGAAAATTTCCTGGGAATCTGTGATTTCTCTGTCCTTTCGGCGCATGGGAAACCACTTCTGAAAAACCGGGCCTGTTATACAGGGCGGATTGAGCTGAGCTCGAACGGGGTGGTCTGATAGACAAAGTAGTTCAGCCAGTTCTGATACAGCAGATTGGCGTGGCTGCGCCAGGTGACCATGGGCGGCTGCGTATCGTCATCGTTCGGATAGTAATTCTCCGGCACATGGATGGGCAGTCCCGCGTTTTTGTCGCGCAGATATTCAGTCTGCAGCGTTTCCGGGTCGTATTCCGAATGCCCGGTGATAAAGATCTGGCGGCCGCCCTCTGTCGCCATGGCATAGACACCGGCCTGTGCAGAGGAGGCAAGAATCTTGAGCTTGCTGCAGCGCTCGATATCCTCACGCAGGACTGTCGTGTGCCGTGAATGCGGCACCATGAACGTATCGTCAAAGCCGCGCATGAGCATGGAAGAACGCCGCTCAACCTTATGCGGGTATACGCCGAACAGCTTTTCCGGCAGAGGGTGCTTCTGGATGCCGTAGTGATAGTAGAGGCCGGCCTGCGCGCCCCAGCAGATGTGGAAGGTGCTGTGCACATGCGTGCGGCTCCACTCCATGATCTGGCAGAGCTCCTGCCAGTATTCCACCTGCTCAAACGGCATCTGCTCCACCGGCGCGCCGGTGATGATAAGGCCGTCGAACCAGCGGTCCTTCACATCCTCGAAGGTTTTATAGAATTTGATCAGATGCTCCCGCGAGGTGTTTTTGGATTCATGTGTGCCGGTGTGGATGAGCTCCAGTTCGACCTGCAGCGGCGTATTGCCCAGCAGCCGGGACAGCTGCGTTTCTGTAGCGATCTTTGTGGGCATGAGATTGAGCACAAGAATCTGCAGCGGGCGGATGTCCTGTGTGACGGCGCGCTGCTCATTCATAACAAAGATGTTTTCCTCTGCCAGCGTCTGTGCGGCCGGCAGACCATTGGGGATCATAATGGGCATGGAGAGTCGTTCCTTTCCAATTAAACCTGAGAAAATCAGCCGAGCGCCTGGGCAAGATCGGCAATCAGATCGTCCGCATCCTCCAGACCGCAGGAATAACGGACAAGATCCTCGCTGACGCCGGCTGCCAGAAGCTCCTGAGTACTCATCTGCCGGTGCGTGGAGCTGGCCGGATGCAGGCAGCAGGTGCGTGCGTCGGCAACATGCGTTTCAATGGCGGCAATTTTCAGTCTGCCCATGAAGTCCTCCGCGGCAGCCCGCCCGCCCTTGACGCCGAAGCTTACGACGCCGCAGGAGCCGTGCGGCAGATATTTCTGCCCCAGCGCGTAATATTTATCACCGGGCAAGCCACAATACTGCACCCACGAGACCCTTTCGTGCTGCTGCAGAAATTCTGCAACGCTCTGCGCGGTTTCGCAGTGCCGGCGGACGCGTACATGCAGGCTCTCAAGACCGAGATTTAAATAGTATGCGCTCTGTGGGGACTGCGCCGAGCCAAGGTCGCGCATCAGCTGCGCGGTTGCCTTGGTGATAAATGCGCCGGCAAGACCAAAGCGTTCGGTATAGGTAACACCGTGATAGCTCTCATCCGGCGTGCACAGGCCAGGAAACCTGTCGGGGTATTTTGGCCAGTCGAAGCGGCCGGAGTCGACGATGCAGCCGCCAAGCGCTCCGGCGTGGCCATCCATGTATTTGGTTGTGGAGTGCGTGACAATGTCTGCGCCCCATTCGAACGGGCGGCAGTTGATCGGCGTGGCAAAGGTATTGTCGAGGATCAGGGGGACACCGTGGCGATGCGCCGCCGCGGCGAATTTTTCAATATCCAGAACTGTCAGGGCCGGGTTGGCGATTGTTTCACCGAACATGGCCTTGGTATTCGGGCGGAAGGCAGCGTCCAGCTCCTCTGGCGAGGCGTCGGGATCGATAAAGGTGACGTCCACGCCCATACGCTTCATGGTGACGGCAAACAGATTGTAGCTGCCGCCGTAAATGCTGGATGAGCTGACCAGATGGTCGCCGCAGCCGACAATATTGAATACAGCATAGAACGTTGCGGCCTGGCCGGAGGAGGTCAGCATGGCTGCGCTGCCGCCCTCGAGCGCGGCAATTTTGGCTGCGACCATATCGTTGGTCGGATTCTGCAGGCGCGAATAGAAATAACCGTCTGCCTCCAGGTCAAACAGCTTGCCCATGTCGCTGCTGCTTGCATATTTAAATGTTGTACTCTGAATAATGGGGATCTGGCGTGGTTCGCCGTTTGCCGGGCTGTAGCCGGCCTGCACACATCTGGTACCGAGTCCCTGATCTGCCATGTGAGATGCTCCTTTCTCATATGAAAAGCAGGGACGCCTGTGGCGTCCCTGCTGGTATGCCGATTCAATTATAAACCAAACAGGCACATAAGTCCAGCCTGTATCCCGGGAAAATCCCCGGAAACGGCGCGGTACTTCTGATATTCCCGGCCTGCCTGCACTGCCTGTATATTTGCATCAAACAGGTCGGCCTTCCGTGCCGGAATGACCTTATGCAGTGCGGGGACGATGGAATCAAAGCTGACGCAGCCTGTCCGTTCAACCAGCGCGCCAAGCAGAAGCATGTTGGCAAGCGTGGGCATGCCTATGTCGCAGGCCAGCTTTGTTGCGGGAATATAATAAGCTTCCACATCGGTGCGGCGGATCTTGCGCGGGACAAGCGTGGAATCGATGAAGATCCTGCCGCCGGGGACAACTGTGTCCTCGTATTTATCGAGGGAGGGGTTGTTCATCACCATCAGCACGTTCGGGGTTTGTACGATGGGGGAGCCGACCGGCACATCGGAAAGAATGACATTACAGTTAGCTGTGCCGCCGCGCATTTCCGGGCCGTAGGACGGCAGCCAGCTGAGCTCCCGGTTCTCAAGAAGGCCGGCATAGGCCAGAACCTTGCCGGAAAAGAGCACGCCCTGCCCGCCGAAGCCAGCAATGACGATCTGATATTCTGCCATGGCTCAGTCCTCCTTATCCTTATCCTTATCGCGGTATACCCCGAGCGGGTAATACGGGATCATTTTCTCGTCAATCCACGCAAGCGCCTTCTGCGGGGTAAGCCCCCAGTTTGTCGGGCACGAGGAGAGCACCTCAACGAGCGAGAAGCCCTTGCCGTCAAGCTGGTTCTGAAAGGCCTTCTTGATGCTGGCCTTAGCCTGCCTGACATGCTTGACGCTGTTAACTGTCACGCGGGAAAGATAGGCCGGCGCGTCAAGTGTGGACAGCAGCTCACAGATGCGGATGGGATAGCCCTGCGTTTTTACATCGCGTCCATAAGGCGACGTCTGCGTCACCTGACCAGGCAGGCTGGTGGGGGCCATCTGGCCGCCGGTCATACCATAGATGGCGTTATTGATAAAGATGACGGTGATATTTTCTCCGCGGGACGCAGCGCTGACGGTTTCGCACAGACCGATGGAGGCAAGGTCACCGTCACCCTGATACGTAAAGACCACGTTATCCGGCAAAGAGCGCTTGACACCCGTTGCAACGGCGGGCGCACGGCCATGCGCGGCCTCAATCATATCGCAGGTGAAGTAGTTATAGGCCATGACGGAGCAGCCAACCGGTGCAATGCCGATGGTTTTTCCCTCAATACCAAGCTCGTCGATACATTCTGCGACAAGCCGGTGAACAATGCCGTGTGTACAGCCTGGGCAATAATGCAGAACGGCGTCGGTCAGTGCCTTTGGTTTTTCAAATACGATCATCTGCCCTCTCCTCCTTCTGCCATCTTTTTAATGTGTGTGAGCACCTCGTCCGGCGTCGGGATCATACCGCCGACGCGGCAGCAGAGATCCACGGGCTTTTTGCAGCGGATGGCGAGCTCGACATCCTGCTTCATCTGCCCCATGCTGAGCTCCACACAGATAAAGCTGCGGACCTTGTCCGCCGCGGCAAGCAGCGGCGCGTTGGGGAACGGCCAGAGCGTGATCGGGCGGATCATGCCAACCTTCAGACCCTGTCGCCGGGCCTCGACGATTGCGTTGCGCGAGACGCGGGCGGTGATGCCGGTGGATACGACGCAAATCTCGGCGTCATCCATCATAAATTCCTCCCACATTGTCTCGTTTTTCTCGATCTCTGCATAGCGCGCATAGCGCTCAAGATTTTTCTGCTCCAGCTCTGCCGGGGCCAGATACAGGGAATTGACAATATTGTGCTCGCGCCTGCAGCCGGTGCCAGTTGTGGCCCAGGCCGGGGCCGCTGCGCTGAGCGGCTGCTGCTCGGGCAGGACAACGGGCTCCATCATCTGACCCATGGTGCCGTCGGCCAGCAGCATGGCGGGCATCCGGTAGCGGAAGGCAAGCGCAAAGGCTTTTGCTGTTAGATCCGCCATCTCCTGCACAGATGCCGGTGCAAGCACCAGTACATGGAAATCACCGTGGCCGGGGCCGCGTGTGGCAAGAAAGTAGTCGGACTGCGACGGCTGAATGCCGCCCAGACCAGGACCGCCGCGCTGCACATTGACGATGAGCGCCGGAAGATCGCAGCCGGCAAGATACGAAATGCCTTCACATTTGAGCGCGATGCCGGGGCTTGAGGAGGAGGTCATGGCCGGCTTGCCGGTCGATGCGACGCCATAGACCATGTTGATGGCGGCAATTTCGCTTTCTGCCTGCAGAAATACGCCGCCGATCTTCGGCATGCGCTTGGCCATGTAGGCTGCAATCTCTGTCTGTGGGGTAATGGGGTAGCCGAGGTAGTGTCTGCAGCCGCAGCGGATGGCTGCCTCTGCAATGGCCTCGTTGCCCTTCATAAGTACCTTTTCCTGCATAGTCCGCTCCTTTCTCATTTTTCAACCGTGATGACACAGTCCGGGCACATGGTTGCGCAGAAGGCGCAGCCGACGCAGCTCGCGGGATCGGTCAATTCTACGGGCGTATGCCCCTTCTGGTTGAGCCGGGTTTTGGACAGCGTCAGGAGCTGCTTGGGACATGCGTTCACGCACAGTCCGCAGCCCTTACACAGATCCTCCCGGAAGGTAAGTTTTGCCATGGGATGCCTCCTGTATCAATTGATAATATAATTTCTGAAGCTGCAGCGGGAACAATCCCGGGACGCTTCCCTGCAGCTGTGGGCAGAGGGCCTCTGCTGCACAGGTCATGACGATCGGCAGACCGGTCATGCGGCTGACAGCCTCAGCATAAGGAATGCTGGTCAGCACATCCTCTGCTGTGGTCTGCTGGCCGAGGTTGGTGTTGTTGACAATGCCGGTAAACGGCAGGCCGCAGGCGAACTCAATCTCCCGCATGATCGCGGCGGTATCGTCAGCTGTGGCGGTCAGCGGACGCGAACGGTTGATAACCAGCAGCATGTCATAGTTATTTTCCTCGCAGATCTCGGGGACGTAGCGCCCAAGTGCCAGTGCGCCGCGGTCGTCGCCGCCGATATCGAGAACGCCATACTGCGTGCGGCTGCTGATGAGACCATATGTTTCCTTCGGCATGGCCGGTACGTCAAGATTGGAATTTGCAAACGGGGAACAGATCAGAGAAATTCCTTCCTGACGAAGCGTGGCCTCGCTGTCCTTTGTGCGGAAATAGGGATTGACGATGTCGAGATCCGCAATGGTGACCGGCAGCCCCTGTGTGTGCAGAAAGCGCGCGTAATTGAGTGCAATATTTGTTTTGCCGCTGCCGTAATGGCCGGCAAACAGCGTCAGGCGCTTGAGGCTCATGCGGTTCTCCTTTTACAGCTGGTTGCGGATGATTTTGCCGCTGATGGTCTTGGGCAGCTCGTCGCGGAAAACGACGATGCGCGGATACTTATACGGTGCGGTGTGCTCCTTTACGTAGGTCTGGATTTCCTTCTTCAGATCTTCTGTGCCCTCTTTACCGGGGACGAGGACGATGGATGCCTTGACAACCTGGCCGCGGACCTCGTCCGGGGCGGCGGAAACGCCGCACTCGAGTACATATGGAAGCTCCATGATGACGTTTTCAATCTCAAACGGCCCGATGCGGTAGCCGGACGATTTGATGACGTCGTCCGCGCGGCCAACATACCAGTAGAAGCCATCCTCATCGCGCCAGGCAAGATCACCCGTGTGATACCAGCCATCGTGCCACACGGCGTCGGTACGTTCCTTGTCCTGATAGTAGCCGAGGAACAGGCCGCAGGGCAGCTGGTCGCCGCTTGTCTTGATGCAGATCTCGCCGTTGACACCGTCTGCAACGGGGTTGCCGTCCGGGTCAACCAGATCGATGCCGTAGCCGGGGATAGGCTTGCCCATGGAGCCAGGCTTCATGAGATTGCCGGTCAGATTGCCGATGCCAAGTGTCATTTCTGTCTGACCATAGCCCTCGGCGATCTGCAGTCCGGTCGACTTGCGGAACTGATAGAACACCTCCGGGTTGAGTGCTTCGCCGGCTGTTGTTGCGTGCTGGATGGAGGAAAGGTCGTACTGGGACAGGTCCTGCTTGATGAGCATGCGGTACATCGTGGGAGGCGCACAGAACGTCGTGATGTGGTATTTGGCAAACATGGGGAGAATTTTGGAGGCGTCAAAGCGGTCAAAATCATAGGTAAAGACTGCACCTTCGCACAGCCACTGGCCGTAGAGCTTGCCCCAGAGCGCTTTGCCCCAGCCGGTTTCGGAGATGGTGAAGTGCAGGCCATCGGGCTGGACCCAGTGCCAGTACTTTGCCGTTACAAAATGGCCAAGCGCGTATTTGTAGCTGTGCATGGCGATCTTCGGGTAGCCGGTTGTACCGGAAGTAAAGAACATGAGCATCGGGTCGTCGCCGCAGGGTGCATCATCCTGACGGACATAGCGGCGGGAGAACAGCTTGTATTCTTCGTCAAAATTGTGCCAGCCATCGCGCGCGCCGTTGGCGATGATTTTCGTGACGGACAGCTTCGTTTCCTGCAGGGCCAGATCGACCTGATGGGCGGTATCGCCATCAGCCGTACAGACAATGGCGCTGACACCGGCTGCCTGGAAGCGGTAGGTAAAGTCGTGGGCCAGCAGCTGATTGGTGGCCGGGATGGCGATGGCGCCGATCTTGTGCAGGCCGAGGATTGCGAACCAGAACTGATAGTGCCGCTTCAGAACCAGCATAACGCGGTCGCCGCGTTTGATGCCGAGCGATGTGAAATAGTTGGCGGCCTGGCTCGAACCGTCCTTCATGTCCTTGAAGGTGAACCGCCGCTCGGTCATATCGTTTGCCACATGCAGCATAGCAAGCTTATCCGGGCTGCGTCGGGCGATGCCGTCGACAATGTCGAACGCAAAGTTAAATTCGTCCGTGTGCGCGAAATGCAGCTGCCGCAGGCTGCCGTCCTCGTTTTCGTCCGGCTGGACGAACTTGGAACACAGCAGGCTTTCAGGCTCGACCTCTTCAACGGCGCGCGGGCGGACGATGATGGCCTGTTCCTCCTCGGTGCCGGCCATAATCATGGCAAGGAACGTGCAGTCCTCACCGCCGACGGCGATCATGCCGTGCGGAGAGGAGCTCTTGTAGAAGATGCTGTCGCCCTCGTGGAGCGTTTCCTCGTGTTCGCCGACGCGCACACGCAGCGTGCCCTTGAGTACCAGGTCAAATTCCTGGCCGCCGTGGGTGGTGGTGTGGATGGGCTGGTTCTGCAGTTCCTCGGAATACTGATAGGTGACCCAGTATGGGGTGGCCAGCTTCTGGCGGAACAGGGCGGCCATGTTGCGGATGGTGATGCCGTCCTCGGCGGCGGTGATGAGGCCGCAGCCCTTTCGTGTGACGCTGTAGCTTGAGAGCTTGGCGGACTGGCCTTCCAGAAGATCGGTCAGCTCAATGCCGAAGGCCAGCGAGCACTTGTGCAGGAAGGTGAACGGGAGGTCGACAGTGCCGGTTTCAAAGGCCTTGTACTGTTCGACGCTGACCTCGGTTTTTTCGGCCATCTGCTGCTCGGTGAAGCCGGTGACACGGCGCATCTCGCGGATACGCTGGGCAATCTCCATCAGGGGGCTTGCGGTGGTGGTCTGACTGTTCATAGGGTGATTCCTCCTCAAAAAGTAAACAAAAAAGCTCGCCTCAAGATTATCTTGAGGCGAGCTGAATATAGCCCGTGGTACCACTCAAATTGCAACAGAAATCTGCTGCCACTTCAGAACCCAACAGTTCCTATCCCTTAACGCGGGCGAACGGAAAGCACCTACTTGCAAACTGCACTGTGTTCAGGCTTTCAACTCGGAAGGGATGGGTCTGTGGAGGTTCTGCTGCCGGCTTGCACCAACCGCCGGCTCTCTGAAAGCAGTCTGTCCGACCGTCTTCGTCATCGTCTTTGCTGATTTGAACTTGCCAGTATTTTTTATCACACCAGTTCGTGTCTGTCAAGCCCTAATTTTACAAATTGCATAGAATTCCCGTTGCAATGCCAAGAATCCCGCCCATGCATACCTGCAGCGGCGTATGCCCGACAAGCTCTTTGAGCTTTTCCTGGTCGCTCAGCGGCTGCTCAAGCTTGGCAAACAGATCCAGAAACTCATTGAGAAGCTTTGCCTGCTTGCCGGTTTCCAGCCGGACGCCCATGGCGTCATGCATGACAATAATCGCCACAATCACGCTGATGGCAAACGGGAACGAGCTCAGCCCGTACAGCATCCCGGCGGAGGTTGCTGCCGCACACACCGTGGCGGAATGGCCGCTCGGCATGCCGCCGTCACCAAAAATGCGGCTGAGATCCAGCGTGTGGTGCATCAGCGCATAGATGATAGTCTTTAATACCTGTGCCGAGCCCCAGCCGATAAGACCGCTCAGCAGCACCCGGTTGTCCAGCAGCGCCTGTAATACCTGCATATCATGCCTTCTTCCCTTTTTTGCTTACTATACCACCGGACGGGTAAAATAGAAACACTTTTTTCGCCGCGGTCCGGATTTGACAGACAGCCCGCCGATGGGGTATGATACAAAAAACTGCAGCGAAAGGTCTGATACCATGCGATTGGATAAATATCTGAAGGTTTCCCGCCTCATCAAGCGCCGTACCGTCGCCAACGAGGCGTGCGACAATACCCGCGTCACCGTCAACGGCCGCCCGGCCAAGGCCAGCTATGATGTGAAGGTCGGCGACCAGATCTCGATTGCCTTCGGCACGCGCACCGTGACGGTTGAGGTGCTGGCCGTGGCCGAGAGCGTGCGCAAGGATGATGCGTCCGCCATGTACCGCGAGATTTGAGCGAAAATAAACTGGCATACACCCGCGTTCTCTGCGTATATATGTAGGGAGAAGCCGGCATGTCCGGCAAGGAAAGGGTGATACCATGCAGCAGGCTTTGACCAGTCAAAATCAGCTTGAGCAGCCGCACCGTCTGACGCTCGATTCGCGCAGCCGCCTGTCCATCACGGGGGTGCTGGAGGTGGAGAGCTTTGACGACACGGAAATTCTCCTGACCTCTACCCGCGGGCCGCTGGCCATCCGTGGACAGGCGCTGCACCTGCAGCAGCTGTCGATCGACGGCGGGCAGGTGCTGGTCGACGGCAGCGTCGATTCCATCGTCTACGAGCAGGAGACGCACGCCTCCGGCGGCTTTTTTGCGCGTCTGTTCGGCTGATGGAGCTGCCGGTCTCGTCGCAGGCGCTGCAGTTCGCGCAGGCGGCGCTGCTGTCTGTCGGGCTGTGCCTGTTTTATGATCTGCTGCGCGCGCTGCGCCGGCTTTGCCCCCGCGTGACCGGCGCGGCGGATGTGCTGTTTGCGCTGACGCTCGGCGTGTCGCTGCTGCTGTTTGCACTGCTGGCCGGAGGCGGGCAGTTCCGGCTGTATGTGTTTGTTGCGGCAGGGCTCACAGCGGTGCTCTATTTCCTGACGCTCAGCGCGCCCGCGCTGCGTGCCTTTCAGACTGTTTTTGCCTGTGTTGGCAAATTTCTGCGGATTTTGCTGGCCCCGGCACGGATTTTTCTGAAATTTCTGAAAAAAATTTTGCAATCCCTCTTTGCAAAATGCAGAAAATGGTTTACAATGACCTGTAAGTATCTTCACGAACGGAACCGCGCGAAGCTGGAAAGGAGGCGGCAGCATGAAGTTTATCAAGTCCTCCCTGCTGGTCAAGCTGGTGATTCTGATTCTTGTGGTGTACGCCACCGTTACGCTGGTGCGCCTGCGCTCCCAGATCAACGAAAAGGACGCCGAGGCCGCCGGGCTGACAAGCTCGATCGCCAGCACGCAGCAGGAAAATGACCGTCTGCAGAGCTCGATTGACGCGCTCGACACGAACGACGGGCTTGAGCAGGTGGCCCGTGACCAGCTTGGCATGGTGAATGAAGGCGAGATCGTTTTTGAAGATGTCGGCAATTAAAAATTGGGGGATTGGATAGAAAGATGCAATTAAAGGTTGGAGAAATTGTAGAAGGGACTGTCAAAAGCCTGACAAAATTCGGCGCGTTTGTCGCACTGGACGCCAATACGACCGGACTCGTGCACATTTCCGAGGTTGCGCACGCCTACGTCAGCGACCTGCACGAATACCTGACCGAGGGCCAGACGGTGAAGGTCATGGTGATTGGACTCGACGGCGGGAAGATCAATCTTTCCATCAAGCGCACGCTGCCCGCGCCCACGCGGGAGCAGAACGCCCGCCCGCGCCAGAGCGTCCAGCGGCAGCAGCCGGCGCAGCAGGCCGCGCAGCCGCAGCAGAAATCGTTTGATGATATGCTCCGGCAGTTCATGTCCGAATCCGACAGCAAAATGTCCTCCATCCGTGCATATTCTGACCATAAAACCAAAACCAGACGCAGATAAGCGCGCCCCGGGACGCATGCCGCCCCGGGGTGTTGTTTAAAGGATGGATGCATATGAAAAAAATCATGATTACCGGCGGCTCACGCGGCATCGGCGCGGCGGCTGTCCGCGCGTTCTGCGCGCGCGGCGACGAGGTCACGTTCCTGTATGAAAAAAATGAAGCTGCAGCGCGGGCTGTCGCGGCGCAGACCGGTGCGCGCGCCATCCGTTGCGACGTGTCGGACGAGCAGGCCGTGAACGCCGCCTTCGCAGCCGTTTCCGGCGTGGATGTGTTGATCAATAACGCCGGGATTGCGGATTATGACCTGATCAATACCATTTCCCCGGAGCGCTGGCACAGGCTGTTCGCTGTCAATGTCGACGGTGCGTTCTATTGCGTCCGCGCCGCGCTGCCGGATATGCTGCAGCGGCAGGTCGGCTGCATCATCAATGTCAGCTCCATGTGGGGCCAGATCGGCGCCTCGTGTGAGGCGGCGTATTCTGCCACCAAGGGCGCAGTCCTTGCCCTGACCAAGGCGTTGGCGCAGGAGCTGGGGCCGTCCGGCATCCGCGTGAATGCGGTCGCCCCCGGCGTGATCCGGACGGATATGTGCGCCGGCGTTGACCCTGCCGTCATGCAGGAGCTGCAGACCCAGACGCCCATCGGCCGCCTTGGCACGCCGGAGGATATTGCGCAGGCCATGCTCTACCTTGCCGACGCACCCTTCGTCACCGGGCAGATTCTCCCCGTCAACGGCGGATTTGTGATAACGTAACAGACAACGTCTATTGACAAAACCAGAAAATAGGATATAATAAAGATAACCAAAGCCCCCCTTCGCAAGAACGGTTTGGCCTCGGTTAGGTATCGATTACTGAATAGACTCAGAAACCGTCACTTTGCCGAGTGGCGGTTTCAGCCTTTTATGCGGATGGTGATCGTAAGTCCGAAAATATGGAATGTGATCGTGATCGGCATAAAGATCCCCCTTTCGGGAGAGGCCAAACCGCCCGTCTGCGTCGGGGGCTGCGGGGTTCATAAGAACCAAGATTATTCTACCAGAATCAACATAAATTGTCAATTGCTGCATGCTTGACAAAATCAAGAATCCGGATATAATAAAAGTAACCGAAGGACGTCCCGCAACGGCTGCCCTCGGTCAAATGCTGGTACTAAATCAATGATCTAGAAACCGTCACTTGCCAGAGTGACGGTTTCTGCGTTTTACCATGATCGTGACCGTAAATGCCCCGATGTGAAAAGTAATTCGCATGAGCCCCACCTCCTTTCCAGGAGGATCCGAGGCCAGCCGTCGCCATTGTGAACGTCCTTGGGGTCATATGACCAATGCAATCATAACAAAAACAGAGAAAAATGTCAATTCATAGAAACTTGACAAACGTGGAGAAATCGGTATAATTAAACCAAAGGACACCACGACAAGCGGCGTCCCAGCTTACAATGAAGTATCTATGGTTTTAGCATAGAAACCGTCACTTGGCCGAGTGGCGGTTTCTGCCTTTAATCCGAACCGTAACGGTAAACCCGAAAATATGGAACGTGATTGTAATAGGCATGTCTCTCACCTCCTTATGGAGGATGCTGGGACAAAACCGCCTGCCGTATTGTGGGTGTCCTTGGGGTCAATAAGACCATGAACATCACAACAAAAACGGAGAAAATGTCAATTCATAGTAGGGGCCGATGCCCACATCGGCCCGGCAGAATGCACCGTTTTTACGGAACTCTGCGGCGAATTTGCAGCTTACAAATGGGCCGATGTGGGCATCGGCCCCTACGCAGGCGGTACGTATCATCCATGTGCCCGGTTTTACGCGGGCAGTACATGACACA